>CAKRRX010000068.1 GCA_934394595.1 uncultured Blautia sp.
TTCACTTCCATCTGCATCACTGCACTGGTATCTTTGATAATCGCATCATTCAGTTCCAGATAAAAGTTTACTCCGATATCCCCATTCAGTGTCAGCGAATGTGCCGTATAGCCAAGAGTCATTTCCTCTCCATCTGTTGTATCCCCTCCGGTAGTATTTCCACCAGTATTATTCCCTCCGGTATTTCCTCCTCCAGTATTGTTGTTTCCTCCAGTTGTATTTCCATTTCCACTACCTGAACCACTGGAATCTCCGCTGCCGTTGCCATCTCCATTTTCTCCGTTTCCATCACTTCCGCTCCCCGGTGTTTCCGATGGTTTTGGCATCTCTTTCGCAATCCAGTTGACTGCATAGGCTCCGTATTTTTGTAATTTATCCGCTGTCCAGTCTGGATTATTCCCCGGATAATAACAGGTCAGCGTTACTTTTGTAGTTGTATCCAATACCTTACTGCCAAATTGCGGAACACCCCAATCAAAGGTTATCGTACTCAACTTAGTACAACGCATAAAAATACCATCTTTCAAAACTTTTACTTTGCCCGGAATGTTAATTGTTTTTAACGATGCACAATCGTAAAATACACTGCCTCCCAACTCTTGCAATGTGGATGGCAGCTTCACACTTGTAAAACTTGAACTCGGATAATACATTCCCCAGGATGCACTGTTTCCGCACTGTGCAAACGCGCCATCTCCTATACTTACCACACCTTCTGGTATCTCAACGCTGTTTAATCCCAGGCACATCAGAAAAGCGTCATCTCCTATCGTCTTCAGCTTCGTAGGAAATTTTACCTGTTTCAGATATTTGCAGTTATATAGCATACCCTTTGTGATATTTTCCAAGCCGTCCGGCAATTCTATTTCTGTAATACGGCTATTCGAAAATGCATATTCCCCTATTGTTGTAATACTGTCCGGTAATCCTATTTCCGTAATATGGCTCTCTGAAAATGCATACGCCCCTATCGTTGTAATACTGTCCGGCAACGCATTTACTGTAGTTGCCTTAACACATTTATAAAATGCATATGCTCCTATATGTGTGATTCCATCTGATATCTGTATGGACTTAATACTGTTTCGCACTTCATACCACGGGGCATACTCCAAATCATTTGCTGAATAATCATACATCTCACCACTACCTGAAAGCACAAGTTCTCCATTCTCCGATAATGTCCATGTAATATGTTCTCCACATTTATTTGCATCTGGATCTGCTTCCTCTCCCTCATATGTCCATATCAGATCTCCACCAAAATCCTGTGTGGTTATCTCTACCGTGTATGTGCTATTTCCTTTGGGATAGTAGCAGGTTGCTTTGACCTGATTAAATGCGTAACTGCTGATTTCAGGTACATCTCCTTCAAATGTAATTTTACTCAGACTTTTACATCCTGAGAAAACATATTCCCCCAGACTTCGAACACGCTCAGGTATTACTATCTCGTCCAAAGTTGTACAACCCGAAAAACATCTTTCACCAATCGCAGTAAGTTCTTTTGAATATTGTATCCTTTTCAGGTTTTTACAACCGCTGAAAACGTATGCTTCTAAACTTGTTACCGTATCCGGCACTGTGATATCAGAAAAAGCACATCCAGAAAAAGCCCCAGATTTTATTTCTGTAAGTTTATCCGGAAACACTATATGCGTAAGATTTTTGCATCCGCCAAACATTGAAGTATTAATCGTACTTATCTTTGGAAAGATTGTTACAGACTGTAACTGGCTACACCCCCCAAAAACACTGGTTCCAACAGAAGTGATATTTTCTCCTCCCGAAATACTTTGTAGTGAGGAGCAATTCTCAAAAACACGGTCTCCCAAGGTCTCTACACTGGTCGGTATCTGTATCGTTTTCAGATTGCCGCATTCCAAAAACGTTTTATCTTCGATCGCTTTTAAACCATTGGATAAGGAGATTGTTTCCAGATTCTCCTCTCTGGCAAATGCAGAGTCACCTATTGTTTTTACACTGTCCGGTATTTCTAATGATTTAAACGCATTACACTTATTAAAGGCTAAAGTTCCAATGCTTTCCACCTGTTTGGGTATCTCTATCTCTGGTAAGACGGTGCACTCACTAAATGCCCAGTCCTCAATACTTTTCACACTCTCAGGTATCTCGCAATTTTTAAGAGAAGAACACTCTCGAAACATACTGCTACTGATTTTTTTAAGATTTGTTGGAAGTATAACCGTTTCAAGACTACTGTCTTTATAAAAAGCCAGCCCTCCGATTTCCTGTATCTGATCAGATAATTCCATCTTCTTCAAGTTAATACATGACTGAAATGCAGCAACATCTATCGCCGTTACACTTGTCGGAATATCTATTTTCTCAAACGCATTATAGCCAAATGCACCTTCTCCAATCCTGTTAACGGTTTCCTGCTGCGGCCATTTTACACTGTTCAGCCGACAGTTCCAGAACGTATAATCTTTGATTTCTGTTGTTCCTTCCGGAATAACCAGATCTTTCAATAACTCTCCTCCGACATAAAACGCAGGTGCTTTTTCCTTCCACAGTTCAGAACCAACACCAAAAGGTGTCGACCAATCACCTGCAAATTCAATTTGCATCCATGTTTCCAGACTTGGAACAGTAACTTTTTCTGCCTTTCCAACAAGCCTAAATGCTCTGTCCTCAATTTTTTTAATTCCGCTTCCAAAAGAGATCAAATGAATCGGTTCTGCTGAAGGATTACATAGATCAAAAGCCTGCTGTTCAATTACTTCCACATCATTTCCAATAATAATCTCTTCCAGTGGAACATACTTCCCTGTTTCTCCAAATCCCATGTCTGAAAACGCAAATTTCCCGATACTGGTAATCCCATCCTCTATAACAATCTTTTTAATCCACGCGCGATAATCCATCCATGGTGCAGTGGATACCCATTCTTTATCATTCCATGAGAAGGAATACATCGGACCGGATCCCGAAATAACAATACTTCTATCATTATAGTATGTCCATCTCGCATTCTCCCCACATACACCAGAAGCAATAACTTTTTTCGTGTTTGCCTGTGTAGCTATTTCCTGATCCTCTTCTGTATTGTTATCTGCTTCCGGTATATTCTGCTCCTCTGCCGGTTCATTTTCCTCTACATCTTCCGTTAATTTTTCCTGCTCTTCCGGATCTGCAGTCTGCTCTGTCTCCTGCACCTCTTCCGAATCTTCTGTCTCCTGCGTTATTTGATCTGTATCTGCATAATATGTCTCTTCCTCCATATTCGCTCCGTATGTCTGAACTGAAGCAGAGGACAGTGTCATACAGGCGCATAATCCTAAAGCCATTATCTTTTTCCACATATTCATTCCGTTCCCTCAAATTTCCTGATTCTCTCTTAATCTCATAGAGGGTCTGACTCTCTGCCAGACCCTCCTGTCTTACTATGTACTGCTATTATTTTATCCAAGCTCCATCCGCAGCAAACAGATATGTTTTTCCATTCACGGTTCTCGTTCCGGTATAAAGTTTTCCGGTGCTTCCGGCATAATACCAGGTATTGTAACGGCATATCCAACGGTTTGTTACCAGCAGTCCGTTATCATCGAACATATATCCTTCATAAATTCCAGTTATCATTCTTCCTCTGTCAGTAACGTAACGTCCGATATTTCCTGTATATGGCTTGCCTCCCTGGAAATAATACCAGACATCCCCTTTCAGTTCTTTATTTAAATACCATCCTGTAAAGCCGGCTACACTTGTACTTTTTCCATCTTTATCACATATGTAATAGCCTTTTCCATCATCAAACGCACCATCCTGTCTCATCTCATAACTGCCAGACTCGAAATAATACTCTACACCTTTTATGATTTTTTTGCCACTGACAAGTTTTCCATTTTCTACATAATACCAATGACCTGAACCATCCGTTTTCCATCCAGGTGTCGTATCCATCGCACCATCTGCTCCAAACCAGAGGCTTTCTCTTGTATCATAATTCTCCCTGAATTCACAGTTTTTTTCCATTCGTCCGGCACTGTCAAAATGATACGTTTTCCCGTTAATTTTTTGAAGACCAGTAGCGAGGGTGCCATCTTCTTTCACATAATACCAATTGCCTAAGGCATCCTGCTTCCAGCCACTTTGTGTAACATATCCTTTCCAGCTTCCACTGGCTGTAAATTCACTTAATTTTCCATCAATTTTTTTGATAGAACTGGAAACCATATTTTCTGAATTAAAATAATACCAGTTTCCATTAATCTTTTTCCAGCAGTCGCTCACGCACACCCAATCACCTGTTACAGAATTTTTTTCGGCATAATACCATTCATTATACCATTCATCATATATCCATCCTGTCCGAACTTTTCCATCCACTCCAACATATGACCATGCACTTTCATTCGTATCACGATGTTCTGCAGGAACAAAATTTTCTGTTACCATTTTCCCTTTTCTCAGATAATAGGTATGATTTAACCAGCCACTATATGGTTCCCCATTTTCTACATAATACCATTCGCCATCTGCCAATCTCCAGCCATTTTGTTCTCCGATTACTTCAACCTTTCTTCCATGTTCGTCAAAAATATATTTTTTCCCATCAATTGTATAGGACCCTGTTACCATCGCGCCCGTATCATCGAGATAATATGTTCCATCAATCCACTCGTCTGTACGTATCTGACCATTTTCATCCGTAAAATACCAATACACTTCACCTTTAACCCATTGATTTTTAACAATAGCCCCTGAACTATCCGTTATATATGGATAAATAAATCCACTCTCCATCTTTCCATCTTCATCAAAGGAATACGATTTTCCATTGATATCCACGATTCCATCTGCTACCGCTTCTCCATTCTTATCCACATAACGCCAGCATCCATTGTCATTTTTCCATCCAGATGTTCTGCTGATAGCACCATAACAATCCGCATATAATGTTTTGGTTACCCATTCACCGGTTTCATCCACATAGGATGCCTGGAATGTACCGGTCATCATCTCTCCTTCATCAGAAAAATAGAATTCTTTTCCATTAATTATCTGCAATGTTCCTGCTGAGACAATGCCTGCTTTTTCAAACCAGTACCAATTACCGGTTTCTTTGGACTGATACCATCCGGTAGCATTTACTATTTTTCCACTCGGTTCTGCGAAACGCTTAGCTTCCAATTCTTTATCATAGAAAACACCGGTCGCCATAGTTCCGTCAGACTCAAAGTAGTATTGTGCTCCATTGATGGTTGCATAAGTATCTTTCAAAATCTTTCCATCTTTATAGTAATACCAGACACTTCCTGCTAACTCCCAGCCATTTTTTCCGGCTACTTCCTGTTCAGTGAGCACACCATCGTCATCTGCTTTGTATAAAACACCTTCGACAACAACGTCTCTGTTCTTGATACGATAACCGTTTTCATCAAAGTAATACAGTTTTCCATCATCCTCCAACAGTTTATTCTGATATGCGACATAGTCCTCACCGAAATATTCCGGATGCACTGTATCTTTTTTATACCATCCTTTCATTAAATGACCTGCATTGTCTGCAAAAATGTAGCCTTCAGCCCATTCATTTTCTGCGATTTTATATCTTACAAGATAGTATCCACGTTTTTTCATAACACCATCTTTATCAAAATAATATCCATACGCGACACCGTCTTTATCTTTAATTTCTACAATAGTTTCTACCAGTTTTTCTCCATCTTTATAATAGAAAGCATTACCATTCCCATCGTAACGCCAGCCATCTATAACGACAGTATTTTCGTCAGAATTCGTAATTGTCTCCTGACTTTCCGTAACATCCTGTTCTGTTGTTTCCTGTGTGCTTTCCGCATCTGCTTCCGGCTTTTCCTGATCCTGTTGCGGTTCTCCGGAAATCTCCGGTTCTTCCTCTGTATTTTCTGCAGATTCCTGTTCTTCTTCCGTTCCGTCTACCGTAGTCTCTGCTTCCTGGCTGTCTTCCGCTACCGGATCTGCTGTCTCTTCCACCTCTTCTGTTATCACGTTCTCTTCCTGTGGAGCAACTGTCGAATCTGCTGCCATTGCAGGTGTAACCGAGCTGATCGTCATCGCTGCCACACAAAGCAATGCACACACTTTCTGTTTCTTCATATGTATTTCCTCCCTCGCATTAAGTTGTATTTTCTTTATTGTACTTTTTCATACTATATGCTTCAATATGTGTCGCTATTTGTGTCAGTATTTCTAATATTATGTATTTTTCAATTCTTTCTTAACTTCATAGAGGGTCTGGCTCCCTGCCAGACCCTCCTGTTCTGCTGTGTATTGCTATTATTTTATTAAAGCTCCAGACCAATCGAACAGATATGTTTTTCCATTCACGGTTTTCGTTCCGGTATAAAGTTTTCCGGTGCTTCCGGCATAGTACCAGGTATTGGAAAGATATACCCAGCGATTTGTTACCAGCAGCCCATTCTCATCGAACATGTATCCATTACAAATTCCAGTTAACATTCTTCCATTGCTAGTAACATAGCGTCCAATATTTCCCGAATATGGTTTTCCTCCCTGGAAATAGTACCAGACATCACCTTTCTCCTCTTTATTCAGATACCATCCCGTAATACCTGCTACACACGTACTTTTTCCATTTTTATCCCATATGTAGTAAACATTCCCCTCCTTAAACAAAGAATCCTGTCTCATGCCACATCCACCATCATCAAAATAGTACTCTACTCCTTTTATAGTTTTTTTGCCTGTTACAAGTTTTCCGTTTTCTGCATAATACCATATTCCATAAATATCTCTTTTCCATCCTGTTGTTGTATCAAACGCACCGTCTGCACCGATCCAGTAATAATCGCTGGTGCCATACTCTTCCTGGAAAGGCTGGCTTTTTAACATTCTTCCATCATCGTCGAAATAGTATGTTTTCCCATTAATTTTCTTAAGTCCTGTACAAAGAGTTCCATCTTTTTCCACATAATACCACTCACCAGAGTCATCCTGCTTCCAACCCTTTTGTGTAACATAACCCTTCCAGCTTCCATCGACTGCAAATTCACTTAATTTTCCATCAATTTCCCTGATATAGCCGGAAACCATACTCGAAGAATCAAAAAAATAGTACCATTTCCCATTAATCTTTTTCCAGCAATCGCTTACACATACACAATCACCTGTTGTGGAATCTTTTTCGGAATAATACCACTCTTCAATCCATTTGTCATATATCCATCCCGTCTGAATTTTTCCATCTACTCCAACATATGAAGTCATGTCTTCATTATGTTCTGCTAAAACGAACCTGTCTGTTACCATTTTTCCATCTTCCAAATAATAGGTATGATTTAACCAACCATTATACGGTTTCCCATTTTCCGCATAATACCATTCACCATCTACTAATTTCCATCCATTTTCAACCACATCAATCTTTCTTCCGTTTTCGTCAAAGACATATAATTTTCCATCAATTATATAAGAATCCGTTACCATCTGACCATACTGATTCAGATAGTATACTCCATCAATCCATTCGTTTGTACGTATCTTACCATTTACGTCAGTAAAGTACCAATACATTTCACATTTTACCCACTGATTCTTAAGAATAGCGCCTGAACTATCCGTTATATATGGATAAATATATCCACTTTCCATAATTCCGTTTTTGTCAAAGCGATACGATTTCCCATTGATATCTACGATTCCATTCGATACCACTTTTCCATTTTTATTTACGTAAGACCAGGATCCATTGTCATTTTTCCATCCAGGGGTTCGGCTGATTGCGCCATACTGATCCGCGTACAGTATTTCAGTTACCCATTCACCATTCTTATTCACATAAGAAGCCTGGAATGTACCGGTCATCATCTCGCCTTCCTCGGAGAAATAGAATTCTTTTCCCTTGATAGTCTCAAGTGCTCCCGCTGAGACGATACCTGCTTTTTCAAACCAGTACCATTTGCCGGTTTCTTTAGACTGATACCATCCGGTGGCGTTTACTATTTTTCCACTCGGTTCTGCGAAACGATTGTCTCCCAGTTCTTCATCATAAAATACACCGGTCACCATAGCTCCGTCAGAATCGAAATAATACTGTGCGCCATTGATAGTTGCATAAGTATCTTTCAAAACCTTTCCGTCTTTATAGTAATACCAGGTATTTCCTACCAGCTGCCAGCCGTTTTTATCGGATACTTCCTGAACGGTGAGTACACCATCTTCATCTGCTTTGTATAAAACACCTCCGATAATAATTTCTCTGCCTTTCACGCGATAGCCACCTTCATCGAAATAATACAGTTTTCCGTCTTCCTCTAAAAATCTATTCTGATATGCGAGGTAATCTTCACCGTAATATTCCGGATTCCATGAGTCTTTTGTATACCATCCCTTCAGCAGATGACCTTCTTCATCTGCATAGATGTAACCATCTTCCCACTGACCGTCTTCTGTCTCATAACTTATAAAATAACATCCGTCTGTAGCCAGAATACCATCTTCATCAAAGTAGTAACCATATACAACACCATCTTCATCTTCAATCTCTACAATGGTTTCTACCAGTTTTTCTCCGTTCTCATAAAAGGAGGTATTTCCATTCGCATCTGTATACCATCCTTCTGTCGGAATGGCTCTTTCATCCGCATTTGAATCTGCTTCCTGATTTTCCGTGACATCCTGTTCTGTTGTCTCCGGTGTGCTTTCTGTATCTGCTTCCGGCTCTTCCTGATCCTGCTGCGCTTCCCCGGAAGTTTCGGATTCATCCCCTGCATCTTCTGCAGATTCCTGTTCTTCTTCCGTTCCGTCTACCGTAGTCTCTGCTTCCTGGCTGTCCTCCGCTACCGGATCTGTTGCCTCTTCCACCTCTTCTATTATCACGTTCTCTTCCTGTGGAGTTACTGCAACATCTGCTGCCATTGCAGGTGTAACCGAGCTGATCGTCATCGCTGCCACACAAAGCAATGCACATACTTTCTGTTTTTTCATATGTATTTCCTCCCTCATGTAAAGTTATATTTTCTCCATTGTACTTTTTCACACTATACGCTTCAAGATGTGTCGCTGTTTGTGTCAGTATTTTTTCATATTATTCGTCATTTTTGACATTTCTGAAATCAAATTATTGTATTTATCTGAAAATATTTCAAGCACAGTATCAAGCACATATTGCAATGAGAAATAATTTCCGTCATACTGAAAGAAATTTATGTGGTTTTACAAAAAACATTTCACACAAAAGGGAGGCAACTACTATGAGAAAAAAGGTATTTTTACTGACCATGGCTGCCTGCATGGCACTGGGAACCCCGGTATGGACACAGCAGGTACAGGCAGCGCAGGAACAAACTGTGACGCAGTCCGCTGACTATGCCGTTGGTGAGGACAGCGGTATCACCATTCAGAAACGAAATCTGGACTGCGCGATACTCACGGACGGACTTATGCGCGAAAAGTACAACGAGAGTGTGATCGTAGACAGCAATCACAATATGTGGACAGTTTATCCAACACCGAAAAAATTAGCGGAGAATGTTCAGGACTGTATCGAATACAACGTAAAAGACGGCGCGGATTCTTTTATTTATATCGATATGCAGAATAACCTCTGGATCAATGGTAAGAAAAGTATCAGCAACGTGACAACTGCGGATGCCGATTATGCTTTAGACAGCCAGGGCATTCTGTATGCAAGCCATACCGGTCAGAAAGTTCTTGATAACGTAAAAGGCTGGGTACGTCAGTACGAAATGGTAACTGACGATGAATATATGCGGCAAAAATGTGTGTATGTCTTAAAAACAGACAATACCCTCTGGAAGAAAACCGGCGATGCTGATTTTGTGAAAATCGTTGATAATGTAAATCAATTAGTAGACTGGGCATATCTGAATACAGACGGCACAATCACAGCCTTTTCAAATTACATTCAAAAGCCGGAAAGTTCCTCAGAATCTTTACTGGATTCTTCCGTTGTTTCTGCATATTATGATACAAACGGACAGCTGAATTATCTGGATGGAACTTACTGGACCACTCTCACCGGTGATATTTCCGGAAAAGTTGTCAATGTTTTACCGGGACATGGCTCAGATGTCTCTTACAGATATTACTTCTTAACTGACACCGGAAATGTTTATGTACCCGGTCGTTCCACACCGCTTCTGCAAAATATAAGCAGCACGTACGAAGACTGCACCTGGGGAGAGGACGGGTATTTCTTTATCGGAAATGACGGATCTTATTACGACTGTAATGGAAACAAACTCAATGCAACTTCCGTATTAAAAACAGTAGTTCCTGCCCGTCTGAAAGGAAATGGCGACGGAACCAGCACCGTAATTGCAGAGGATAACAGTACCGTTCTGGATCACGCTGTTGATCTGTGGCGTGGCGGTCTGGTAGGGGACTTCTGTAATATCTACGTTTTAAGAACCGATGGAACCGTCTGGAAGATCGGCTCTTACGGATTAGGAAGCGATGGAATCGGCACACCGGAAAAAGTTCTTGATCTGACCCAGACTTCAACAGAGCCATCGGTAGAAACCGGATGGATCCAGGATGCGAACGGATGGAAATACGCCTACGAAGACGGTACTTATGCCACAAACAAATGGGAACGCATCGATAACCAGTGGTACTGGTTCAATCCGGACGGTTACAGAGCAACCGGATGGAATCTTGTAAAAAACAAATGGTATTATATGGATGCCGATGGAATCATGCAGACCGGCTGGGCTTCTGTTGATGGTAAATGGTATTATCTTGATGCCAACGGCGCTATGCAGACCGGCTGGGTTGCCGTAAACGGCAGATGGTATTACATGAATATCAGCGGCGTGATGCAGACTGGCTGGGTTGCTGTCAAAGGCAGCTGGTACTATCTCAATGCCAGTGGTGCGATGCAGACCGGTTGGGCAGCTATAAATGGTAACTGGTATTACCTCAGCGCCAGTGGCGCTATGCAGACCGGCTGGGTTGCTGTAAACGGTTATTGGTATTACATGGATGCCAACGGTGTGATGCAGGCTGATCGCTGGATCTCCGGTGTCTATTATGTAAAATCCAACGGTCGGATGGCTACTTCCGAGTGGGTGGATCACCACAGATACTACGTTGGTGCTAACGGTGCCTGGGTTCGATAAATTCTTATCGTGAAATCTGAAGAAAATACAGGAAATGCCGCACAGTTTTGTTAATACTGTGCGGCATTTCCTGATTGATCTTCTATACAGTTTTCTCTTTCAATTTCGTATACCGAAATACCAGTGTGTCCGATTCTTCCTCTGAGCATATGTATTCTGCATTTTCCAGTTTCTGAAAAAACTCTGCAAACATCTGACAGATACTGTTTTCCCGTATCACGACAGGCGACGTTTTCTGTCCTCTGCCGGTATATTGGATACACAGAATCTGTTGATCATACAGTTCTATATTTACTGACTGCGGAAACAGAAATTTCCGGGAAAGATGAACTGTTTTTGCTGTATATTCCCGGGATGTTGCTATATTCATCGACATTCCGGATATTTCTGCCGAATCATTTTGTCCAAGAAAGCAGAAAACATTCACCATACTTTTTATTTCTTCCCTTGATGAAACTTCCCGGATCAATGGTGTCGACTGTGAGAATTTTTCCAGAAATTCCTCTGTATACCGTTGGACAGTCCACGAATCCGAATGGAGGATTCCTTTTTTCAAATCACCCGACAGCTGTAATACATATTTGGAACTGATTACATAATATGGGAAAATCTGATCTGACTGTTCTTTTGCAGAAAGTGTGCTGTAATAATAGCAAGGTTCGTAAAGGAATACGTCTGCAAAATACAATGGTAAAACCTCATTGAGACTTTCCAGATTTTCGTAAATATCCGTATCACTGATTCGAAATGTGATCAGATGTTTTACTACTGTTTTTCCCATATGCTGAGGTGCGAACAAATACAGATAGTGAAAAAATTCGGAGTCTGTACCGGGCAGATTGGTATAAATCGTATGATTTTCTCCCTGAAACGCATCTTTTAAAAGAAACTGAAGAAGCAGTTCCGTATTATAAGACTTAGCGGATATCGTTGAAGTGAGAACCAGGTTATTTTGGGGTTCCATTTTACAGGAAGGTTTCTCCTTTTTCTCCACTTCCGCAAGATGCTGAAAAAGCTGCAACATTGTCCTCTGATTTCTGTATGCAGTCTCCCCCATACTTTCCATGGTATAGAGTTCCATCAGTTCTTTTTCTTCTGCTGCCGGGATGCGAAGCGCCCTGCAAAAAGTTCTGACAAACTCCTGATTGGGAAGTCTTTTTCCTGTGACCATTCGCTGTAAAGAAGTTCTCTCCAGTACAGATGTCTGTGAAAGCCGATATACATTGGAACCATTTGCTTCCATAAGTTTTTTACATTTCTCACTGAATTTTGACATAATATCCCTGCATTCTTCTTATCTACTGTTCTCTTATTTTCTCGACCTCTCCCCGCACAATCTTCTCCGCCTCGTCCTTCTCATAAAACAGCTCTTCTTCCATACTCTCACAGTAATCATAGAACGAATGAAGCAGCTCCGATTCTTCCAGAATGATATCCAGAAATACCTTCTTCTCCGGCAGGGCTACCCGCAGCAGACCGTGTTCGGAAGTGACATAGAGGTTCATATTTGTTTTCCGGTCGCTCATTGGGGATTTCAGGAGGCGGGTGCCATTTTCCAAAATTTTTTCTACGATCCGGATACGGTCTTCGAATGTCGGTGGTGTGTATAGTGCCGGATCCAGTTCGGTGATGATTCCGGTTTTCAGGAAGTTTAAAATACCTTCCATCGAGAAGATATAAGTCACATCCTGGTTGGCGAGACACCGGCAGT
>CAKRRX010000069.1 GCA_934394595.1 uncultured Blautia sp.
AACCCAGAAGGAGGGAAATTTATAGTGTTTGATTTTAATAAACCAAAAATCGAAATTACCGAGATATCTGAAGATAAGAAATTTGGAAGATTCGTTGTTGAGCCTCTTGAAAGAGGATACGGTACGACACTTGGCAATTCTCTGAGAAGAATTATGCTGTCCTCCCTGCCGGGAGCTGCAGTAAGCCAGGTTAAGATTGACGGTGTTCTTCACGAATTCAGCTCTATTCCGGGCGTAAAAGAAGACGTGACAGAGATCATCATGAATCTTAAGAGTCTTGCAATCAAGAATAACAGTGCTGATAACGAGCCGAAGACTGCATACATTGAGTGTGAAGGAAAAGGTGTTGTTACTGCTGCTGATATTCAGGCAGACCAGGATATCGAGATCATGAATCCGGATCAGGTAATCGCTACCTTAAATGGCGGTAAGGATTGCAGACTTGCAATGGAACTTACCATTACAAAAGGTCGTGGATACGTGAGTGCGGATAAGGGCAAATCTGATGACATGCCAATCGGCGTGATCGCAGTTGATGCGATCTACAGCCCGGTAGACAGAGTCAACATGGCTGTGCAGAATACACGTGTAGGTCAGGTGACTGACTATGACAAGCTGACACTGGATGTGTACACAAATGGTACGCTGGATCCTGATGAGGCTGTAAGCCTTGCAGCAAAGGTATTAAGCGAGCATTTGAGCCTTTTCATTGATCTTTCCGAGAATGCAAAGACTGCTGAGGTTATGATCGAGAAAGAGGACAATGAGAAAGAAAAAGTTCTTGAAATGAGCATTGATGAGCTTGAGCTTTCAGTTCGTTCTTACAACTGTTTGAAGAGAGCAGGTATCAATACTGTAGAAGAGCTTTGCAATAAAACTTCTGACGACATGATGAAAGTACGTAACCTTGGACGCAAGTCCCTGGAAGAAGTACTTGCCAAGTTGAAAGAGCTGGGCTTACAGCTTCAGCCTACAGAAGAGTAAGAACTGTCTGCCTCAGTGCTGAATGAGGCTTTGTAAGATTATTACAGTGGGGATTTGCTAAGCAGCAGTCCAGTAAGACCGAACAAGCGTGGACTGCTGTCCCACAGATGGAGGATAATTAAAATGGCAAAATATAGAAAATTAAGCAGAACAGCTGACCAGAGAAAAGCTCTGTTAAGAAACCAGGTTACTAACCTGTTATACAACGGAAAGATCGTTACTACAGAAGCAAAAGCAAAAGAGATCCGCAAGATCGCTGAAGGCCTTGTAGCAATGGCTGTTCGTGAGAAAGATAACTTCGAGACTGTTACTGTAACAGCTAAAGTTGCCAGAAAAGACGCTGAAGGCAAGAGAGTAAAAGAAGTTGTAGACGGAAAGAAGAAAACCGTATATGACGAAGTTGAGAAGCAGATCACAAAAGATGCTCCTTCCAGACTTCACGCTCGTCGTCAGATGATGAAGGTGTTCTACCCGGTTAAAGAAGTTCCGGCTAAGGGCGCTGGCAAGAAGAAAAATACAAAAGATGTTGATATGGTTAAGAAAATGTTCGAGGAGATCGCACCAAAATACGCTAACCGTAACGGTGGATACACCAGAATCGTTAAGATTGGACAGCGTAAAGGCGATGGCGCTATGGAAGTGCTTATCGAGCTGGTTTAATCCGAAACTGAATTACTGATCATATTTAGAAGAGATATTTACGTTTCGTAGATATCTCTTTTTTTAAATATGGGCAGAGTATTTGAAAAATCGGTACAACAAAAGAGAAGGAGTATATGTGAGAAAGCTTATATTGTTTCTGGAAATCTGTCTGTTAGCCTGGCTGTTGACAGGCTCATCCCGGTGTGAGAAAGCAGAGGAAGTAAGTACGGTGAATACACCGGAATTTAATTGGGAAAATTATAATATCATAACTCATGCACTGGGAAGTCTTGATGGTCTCACATATTTGAATTCCCGGGAGAGTTTTATTAATTATTACGACAAAGGATGCCGGCTTTTTGAAGTGGATCTGACAAAGACCAGTGACGGAGTATGGGTATGCCGTCATAACTGGAAGGAATCTCTGGGACAATGGGAAGGCGAGGAAAAGAAGGTTCTGTCTTCAGAGGAGTTTTTAAACACGCCGATTTACGGGAAATACACACCATTAACATTGGAAGATCTTCTGAAGCTTCTGGATGAATATCCGGATGCCTTTGTAATGGTGGATTCCAAGCAGTATTCGGTTCGAAATTATCAGAGAACGCTGGAGGACTATGCCCAGTACCGGGAGATTGCCATAAATGCCGGAATTCAACATACACTGGGGCAGATCATACCAGAGATTTATAACTTTGCTATGTATCCGGGAACTGCACTTCTGTACAGGTTTCCAGCCTATATTTATTCTCTGTGGCAGGATTATTCTATAGAGGAACTGAATAACATTGCTGAATTTTGCAAGACCAATGGGATAAGTGCAGTAACCATTTATAAAGACTACTGGTCAGAAGAAGTTCAGAAAATTTTTGACGAAAGAGAGATTTTGGTATATATTTATACCATAAATGATAAAGAAGATGCCAGAGCATACTGTCAGAAGGGCGTTGCAGGAGTTTGTACGGATGTTCTTTTGAAAGAAAATCTGGAATAAAGTTTAAAACACTGGAAAAAAGGGTTACTGTTTCCGTGAACAGTAACGAAAAAGGATCAGAATACACATGAATATAAGAACAATGATTGCTGTATGTGCAGCAAAATCAGCAGGCTTTGTCTGCAGAAAAATGGGACGCCAGGGAGTGACTTGGGCAGGTAAGATTGCATTGAAAATCAATCCACATATTTTAGAGGATCTTTCCTCCCAGGTACGTGAGAAAATATTTGTTACCTGTGGTACCAACGGAAAGACAACCACCAACAATATGCTCTGCGCAGCACTGGAACAGGAAGGAAAAAAAGTGGTGTGCAACCATACCGGTTCCAATATGTTAAACGGTGTGGTAGCGGCCTTTGTACTTGCAGCAGGTCCTACAGGAAAGCTGGATGCAGACTATGCCTGTATTGAGGTAGATGAAGCGTCCACCCGCCATGTTTTTCCCAGAATAAAACCAGATTATATGCTTTTGACCAATCTGTTTCGGGATCAGCTGGATCGCTATGGTGAGATTGATATCACAATGAATATTCTGGAGGAGATGATTCGTTCCGTTCCCAAACTTCAGGTGATCGTCAATGCAGATGATGCCCTGTCAGCTTATCTGGCCATGGACAGCCAAAATACCTATATCACATATGGAATCAGCAAGCCTGTGTTAAAAAGTGCTGCAAATGAAATCAGAGAGGGCCGCTTCTGTAAAAAATGTGGTGCAAAGCTGGAATATAGTTTTTACCATTACAGTCAGCTGGGGGATTATAAATGTCCTTCCTGCGGCTTTGAAAGACCTAAGATCAAGTATGATGCACAGGAGGTAAAAGTGGGAGAACAGCTGTCTTTCCAGGTGGAAAAGCATCATCTGACAGCAAATTATAAGGGATTTTACAATGTGTATAACATCCTGGCGGCTTATGCAGGACTTCGGACTGCTGGATTTTCAGGAGACCACTTCCAGGACATGCTGAAGAAGTTTAATCCTGAGAATGGACGTATGGAGCAGTTCCGGATCAAAGGCTGCGGAATAACACTGAACCTTGCAAAGAACCCGGCAGGCTTTAATCAGAATATCTCTGCGGTAATGCAGGATAAATCACCAAAGGATATTATCATTACCATCAATGATAACGCACAGGACGGTACAGATATTTCCTGGCTCTGGGATGTGGATTTTGATCTTTTGGGAGACGAAAGTATCCGCTCCATCACTGTCAGCGGGATCCGATGCCAGGACATGCGTCTGCGTATGAAATATGTGGATATTCCGGTGAAGCTGGAGGCAGACGTGGAAACAGCTATCCGCAAAAGGATTGACGATGGTGTGGGCAATCTGTATGTGCTGGTAAATTATACTGCACTGTTTAGTACCAGAGGTATTCTCAAGAGACTGGAGGGAGAAAAGAAATGAAGCTTACAATAGGACATTTGTATCCGGATCTTTTGAACCTCTATGGTGACAGAGGAAATATCCAGTGTCTGATGAGACGCTGTCAGTGGCGAGGAATTGAGGCAGAAACAATAGCCTTTGAGCTGGGAGACCAGATTGATTTTTCCAGACTTGATATTGTGCTTCTGGGCGGCGGTTCAGATAGGGAACAGATGCTGGTATGTGAAAAGTTAAAAGAAATACAGGCTGATTTTAAGAACTATGTGGAAGATAATGGAGTGGTAATTGCAATCTGCGGAGGTTATCAGCTCCTCGGAAAATATTATAAGACAGACCAGGGAACCATTACAGGACTGGATCTTGTGGATCTTTATACAGAGCAGGGAGAAGGCAGACTGATCAGCAATATTGTGCTGAAAAGTGATCTTTTTGATATGCCTGTAGTCGGTTTTGAGAACCATGGAGGCCGTACCTGTATAGGTAGCTGCAAGCCTCTTGGAAAGGTCTTGTATGGCTCTGGAAACGATGGAAAGACCGGGTATGAAGGTGTAGTTTACAAAAATGTGATCGGAACCTATCTTCATGGTCCGCTTCTTCCCAAAAATCCTCAACTGGCAGACTGGCTTATTTCCCATGCTCTGGAAAAGAAGTATGGACATCCTGTAGAGCTTGCGCCTTTGGATGATACAGAAGAAAAAGAAGCAAATGATTATGTATATCACAGATTTGTGAAGGAAAGCTGACGCACATAAATACAGATGAAGAAAGAAACAGGGGACCAATATGGCGAAATCAATGAATCAGAAGGGAAAAATCCTTTATCTTGAAAAAATACTCCGTGAAACAGGGGAGAACCGTACCTGTACCATGCAGGATATTTTGGGAAGACTTATGGAATACGGAATCCGTGCAGAGCGAAAAAGCATTTATGATGATATGGAAGTGCTGAGAAGCTTTGGAATGGATATCCAGTTCAAGAGGGGAAAACCAGGCGGCTATTATCTGGCTGGTCAGACAGCACCGGAAGAGTCATCTGATGGGGTACTGCCGGTATCTCCGGGGAAAATGGATACAAAAGAGAATGTAGCTGAAGGTGCGATCTGCTCCTGGCTGGTTCAGGATACAGAGACTGAGGGCGAGGAAAAACCGGTAAAGCTGATCTGTCGTAATTCCAGAAAGACTGAGGTCATGAATACTCTGGGTGAATTTGCACAGTACCGGGAGAAGGAAGACAATACTTTTGTAGCTATTGTGCAGGTGAAAGAAAATGAAAAGTTCTTCGGGTGGCTTGCAGGAATGGGCAGAGACGTGATAATCACAAAACCCAAAAAAGTAGTGCAGGCGTACCGGGATTATCTGAAAAGTATCCTGAAAGAATATAAATAGATATAATAAGAAAGGATTTTTTATGAAGAAAAACCAGATTGCAGGACTTCTTATGGGACTTGCTATATGCGGTGTTTTTCTCAGTGGATGTGGCAAAAATGAGGCTACAGAAGCTGTTAAGGAAAGCGTGGAAACGGAGAAAGAAGGCAGCGGAGAGTCCACAGAGGAGACAAAAAAGAAAGATCAGGAAAATGAAAAAGAAAGTCAGGCAGAAGAGACTTCAGAGGATGTCAGTAAAGAAGAAACGGACACAGAGGAAGTTTTAAATGAAGTGGGGATTTTGTTTCCAGAGGAAAATACAGATATTAACAGCAGTCTGGAACGGACAGAACTGAAGTCCGGGCTGGAAGATGCTGGATATACCCCTGTATTTTATTATGCGGGGGGTGATGGGGATACACAGGTTAGCCAGATCCGGGAGCTTTTGCAAAAGGAGAATCTTAAGGCACTGATACTTTCCCCTGTAGACTCCTATTCTCTGGGAGATGTACTCAGTGAAGCTTCTCAGGCATCCATCCCGGTAGTTGATTATGATGATCTTATTATGGATACCGATCAGATTAAGTATTTTGTGACCTTTAATACCCGTGCCATTGGAAAAGAAATCGGTAAAAATATTGTCAAGCAAGAGGATCTGGATGAGGTACGGGAGGCAAAACAATCCTGTACAATAGAGTTTTTCATGGGTTCCCCGGATGACGATGCATCGCTGTTTCTGTATAATGGCATTATGGAAGTACTTCAGGAATACGTGGATGATGGAACATTGGTCTGCCGCTCCGGTAAGCTGACCTTTGATGAGAATAGTATCATGGATCAGGATGTGGATGATGCAGCTGCACAGATGAGGGAGATTACAGGTGAGTTTTATCAGGATGAAAAGACACCGGATATCATTTGTACTGCATCGGATGAGTTTGCTTTGGCTGCTGTGGATATGCTGAAAAAAGAGGGTCTTGTAGCGGGAGAAGAGAACTGGCCCCTTATTACAGGCGTAAATGCTGAGGCTGAAGCAGTAAAAAGTGTTGCAGAGGGAAAAATGGGATTTACGGTGCTGATGGACAGACGTGATCTGGCAAAGGCCTGTGTTACCCTTGTGGATACCTGGCTGAAAGGGGATGATGTGGATGTCAGCAATTATTCCCAGTATGATAATGGCGTAAAGATTATTGGTACCGTAACCTGTGATGGTAAGGTCATTGATAAAGATAACTACCAGATCATGGTGGATAATGGATTTTATCTGGCTGATGCCATTGCACCTGAGACATCTCCTACACCTGCACCTGAGGCATCTCCTACATCAGCTGCCGGGACAGACGAGGGTTCTGCGTCGGAGAAAATAACATCTGTACCGGAGAAAAACGTAACTTCTGTTCCAGAGGAAAAAACAGATATTTCAGAAGAAAAGCCTACAGAAGATAAAAAGGCATAAAATCAAACAGGCTGCATTCCGGTATTGCGGAACGCAGCCTGTAGTACTTGGCAAAAGCCAGATATGATGGACTTTGCATCTGCTATTTCAATGGTGAGTGATATGGCAAGCGCCTGTGGCACAGCCGCATCAGTCACGGAAGGTAAGGGAATCATCTGTCATGGAATCTACAATAGCGAGAGACTCCAGACGTACCCCCATGTCACGGATCTGCTGACCACCCTTCTGAAAGCCCTTTTCGATGACGATTCCTGCACCTTCCAGTGTGGCACCGGATTTCTTAACAATATCAATAAGTCCAAGAAGTGCGCAGCCATTGGCAAGAAAATCATCAATGAGAAGAACATGATCTTCCGGGGATAAAAATTTCTTGGAGAGGATCACATCGTATACCTTTTTGTGAGTAAAGGATTCGATCTTGGTGCAGTACATTTCACCGTCAAGGTTTACACTCTGGGATTTCTTGGCAAAAACAACAGGAACATGGAAATACTGTGCCGCAATACAGGCAATTCCGATGCCGGATGCCTCAATGGTAAGAATTTTGGTGATAGGACAGTCTGCAAAGCGTGCCTTGAATTCCTTTCCAATTTCATTGATCAGGTCAATGTCCATCTGGTGATTCAGAAAACTGTCCACCTTCAATATATTACCTGGCTTTACGACCCCATCTTTGAGAATGCGTTCTTTTAAAAGCTGCATGGTTATTTCTCCTTTTCGCTTTATATGTCTGGTTTAATATTTCTATGATACGACATTCTTAAAAGAAGTTCAATTATTTTTGACAAAAAAGTACAAAATATCTATAATAGATTTATCAGGTAATCCGGGAGGTAATAAGGTGAAGGAATATGAAGTGATCTGGGAAATTTTTAATAAATGTCCCAGAAATCAGATGAGAGATGTTTTTGTTGAGGAACTGGAACTGGAAGATCCGGAAGAATATGTGAAGAATAAATTTCAGGGGCATGAGGTTTCATATGAAAAGACAATTCTTGAGGATGGAACCATCATATTTGATATACAGACATCTCAGATTTCTCAGAGATGCTCTTTTACGGAGATATAGCAGATATCCGGACTGTATTGTTTAAAAATGCTTCTGCTTAGTAGTATATTTTTCAATACATAGTGTGAAAATAGTGCATAAAAAGGCAATCTGTGTTATAATAAAAAGACATGTTTCAGGAAGAAAAACGGCAGAACTTTTTAGGCAGACTGCTCCGATTTCACATAAAAAACTATGGTCAGATCTGGCAGATACAGGAGGATGACATGATCGAAGAGACAACTACAAACCATTCCCATGAAGGTGAAGAGCAGCATGTACATACTCATGTTCTGGAAGATGGATCTACTATTACCCATACACATGGGGAGCATGGACATCATCACAGTCATGCGCAGACGAAAGCTGTGCTGAACCGTCTTTCCCGGGCAATTGGCCATTTGGAGTCTATCAAACGGATGGTAGAGGATGGAAGGGATTGCAGTGAGGTTCTGATCCAGCTTTCCGCTGTGAAATCGGCGATAAATAATACAGGAAAGATCATTTTACAGGATCATATTGAACACTGTATTGTAGATGCGGTAGAGCACGGAGATAAGGATGCAATTAAAGAACTGGAACATGCAATCGACAGATTTATGAAGTGATCGAAACAAATGCAAGGCGGAAGCTTTTGGCGAAAACGGAGCTTCTGTGTCCAAACTGCAAATATAATAAAAAAGGAGATAGAGAAATGGCAAGAGAATGTGACAGCACAACTTGCGATAAATCAAGTTGTGAAGGCTGTGCCAGCAAGAAAAATCCGCAGAGCATGCAGGCAGCTATGAATCCCATGTCTGAAATAAAGCATGTGATCGGCGTTGTAAGTGGAAAGGGCGGCGTTGGAAAATCCTTTGTGACAGCTTCCCTGGCAAACAAAATGGCAAAGAAGGGGTATAAAGTAGGAATTCTTGATGCTGATATTACAGGACCATCTATTCCGAAAATGTACGGCCTGAAAGGGGCTGCCCAGGCCAATGACACAGGAATCTTTCCAATGGAGACGAAAAACGGGATCAAGGTAATGTCCATCAATCTGCTTCTTCCAACTGAGGATACACCGGTGATCTGGCGTGGACCGATCCTCGGAAATATGGTAAAGCAGTTCTGGACTGATGTGATCTGGGGCGATTTAGACTATCTTTTTGTAGATATGCCCCCAGGAACAGGTGATGTTCCATTGACTGTTTTTCAGTCCCTTCCAATTCAGGGAATCGTGATCGTAACCTCTCCACAGGATTTGGTAAGTATGATCGTGAAAAAGGCATATAATATGGCTGGAATGATGAAAGTGCCGGTTCTGGGTCTTGTAGAGAACTATAGCTATGTAAAATGTCCTGATTGCGGAAAGGAACTGAAGGTATTTGGTGAGAGCCACATTGATGAGATTGCAGCTTCTCTGAATGTACCGGTTCTTGGCAAAATGCCAATCGACCCGGCTTATGCAGCCAAGGTGGATGAGGGTGCTTTCGATGAGATCGACAATCCGTATATTGAGGCAGCAGAAGCTGTTATGCCACAGTAATGCACTGAGAAAGCTTTGAAAAATCAGCCAAGCTGATATAGCAGAGATTTTGCATTAAAAAAGATTCCGGGTAAAAACAAGATTGTAACATCCTGTTTTTACCGGAATCTTTTCTTTTATTTATTTCTTGCTGCGGTATGCTTCTGCTTCCCAATGGGTAATGAAATAAGTAATCTCGTCAGTCATCTGAAGTGGACCGCCGAAGCTTTCAGCATAGACTGCAAGCTTGATGGCATCCTTAGCCAGAAGCTGTGCTTTGGCAGCTTTTCCCTTATCATCTTCCATGATAAATGCACCAATGCCCTGAACCAGGATCAGTCTTGGCTCTTTATCCTGTTTTGCCATAAACCCATCCAGTGCTTCTTTTGCCTGATCAATGTTTTCAACAAATAGTGGATATGGGCCGCAATATACAATGTGATCAGGAGTGAATGGCTTCAGAAGAGGTGCAGCAGCCTCTTTATTTTTTACAAAATTATCTGCTTCAGCAACCGGTATAACTTCTACAGCATGTCCAAGCAGATTGGAAAGCTTCTGGGCAGCAGCCTCTTTTTCCGGTGTAACAGCATCGCTGACATCAGCGGTTCGCTTTACCTGTTTTTCAAGCTTAGAGATCACGCCATCAAATAAAACACCAATTTCCTCTACAGTATCTGCCGCTACAAAAATACCATGATTCTGAAGAAGAAGAACCTGAACATCTTTTCCGAATTCTTTTTTGTAAGCGCTCATTTTCTCATAACAAATGCGGGCAAGGGTGTATCCCGGCTTACAGATGTCAATCCAGAGGACTTCATTTCCAAGAAGCTGTTTGGAAAGTGTGCTTGCACCCTTACCACATGTGAGACCGTTTATAAGTGTTGGATGAACATGCAGTACATATGTATAGGCAAATAAATTATGCAGCAATGCTTCCACACTTGGGCGCTTGGTCTTATCAGCATCTGTTACAGCAGCCATTACATCTGCAAGATATGCAGCTTCACGCTCTGTGTCATTTCCGGGATATTCTGTTTTCATAATCTCATTGAGACGGGTACGGCTCATTTCAACGAATTCCTCGGCTTTAATTGTGGCGAGCTGAGTGCCGGAGCCCTTTACATACAGTGTGGTGTCATCCTTCACAGAAGTATTTCCACCGCCTGCAAGAACATAAGCAGGATTGCTTCCATAAGTATTTGACATTTTTACCAAAGTTGAAAGATCCATAAAATTTAATACCTCCCATTGTTTTTTCCTACATTTACATTGTACATGATATCGAAAAATTTAGCTATCAAAATATGTTAAAAAGAAGTATTTGTTGTGCTTTATGCTGAAAAATAGTCGAAAAATTTTTGGGCTGCCTGGGATAAGGGCAGATTTTCGTGATATACAATGGCTAATTGTCTGGGCGGCAGCTGTTGCTTCAGGTTCACATGCATCAGGGAAGCTTCCTGCCCATGCAAAGATGACAGCATATAATCCGGAACACAGGCAATCCCCAGACCAATACGGGCAAGATCAACAAGCAAATCGTTACTGTTAAGCTCAACCTCCGGAATCAGGTTTTGCCTGTGTGCTGCGAAAAACTGATGAAGGTATTCGCTTGTTGTACTTTTAGACGAAAGGGTAAGAAGAGGATATTCCATCAATTTTTTTATTTCCAGAGTTTTTCCTTCAATGGGAAAGAATTCCGGATTGGCAACAAAAATATCCTGAAAATTTTTAACTACATATGTTTTGGTGTGCGAGGTAAGCAGGGAGTTTGGAAGATTGCTTACGATCAGATCTACCTGGCGGTTTTCCAGAAGCTCTACACATCCCATGGAGGTGCTGTTAGTGACTTTAATCCGTACTCCTGGATAATCCTGGTGAAAACGTTTCAGATAATCAATAAGAAAATAACGGCAGATAGTATCACTTGCCCCAATCCGCAGCTGACCCTGAAGACCGTCTTCCGCCAGAAGCTGTGCCTCACCTTGAAAAAGCATTTCCAGAGCCGGTTTTACATGCTGAAAAAGTACTTCTCCCTCAGAGGTAAGGGTTACCTTCTTGGTGCTTCGGAAAAATAGTTCCCGACCCAGCTTTTTCTCCAGAGTTTTGATCCCCTGACTTACTGCAGACTGGGAAATAAAAAGCTGGCGGGAAGCTTCCGAAAAGCTTAAGGTAGTGGCAACGTAGTAAAAGCATTTATATAATTCAAGATTGATATCCATGGATAAATCCTCCAAAACTAACTGATACAGGTAAGCTGAGAATATCTGCTTTGATGAAAGCGTGGTGTGCATCATGCAAATGAAAAATAATAAGAGTTAATAATAAATAATATAAGATATATTAATTTTACTTATGATAAATTTTATGATACTATAATAAATGACGATGTGCAACAATGGATTTATATAATCCATAAGCACCTGAGGATATCATATTCACGAAAGGAGTTTTCCAATGAGTAACGTAAGACGGGTATACGTAGAAAAGAAACCATCCTTTGCCGTAAAAGCCAAAGAACTGAAGCATGAGATCAGCTCTTATCTGGGCATTAAGACTGTAACAAATGTGCGGGAACTGATCCGCTATGACGTAGAGAATATTTCCGATGATGTATTTGAAAAAGCATGCCATACAGTATTTGCTGAGCCTCCGGTAGATGACCTTTACCTGGAGAAATTCCAGGCAGCAGATGGCGCACATGTTTTTTCTGTAGAATTCCTTCCCGGCCAGTTTGACCAGAGAGCCGATTCCGCTGTACAGTGCGTACAGTTCCTGGACGAAAACGCACAGCCGATCATCCGCTCTGCCACTACTTATGTGATCGAGGGTGACATTACAGAGGAAGAATTTGAGGCAATCAAGAATCACTGCATTAACCCTGTAGATTCCCGTGAGACAGGCCTTCAGAAGCCGGAGACACTGGTTACAGAGTTCAAGGATCCGGAAGATGTTAAAATCTTTGATGGCTTCCGTGACATGGAAGAAGCGCCATTAAAAGAACTTTACAGTTCCCTGAATCTTGCTATGACATTCAAGGATTTCCTTCATATCCAGAACTATTTCAGAGATGAAGAGAAACGTGATCCATCTATGACCGAGATCCGTGTTCTGGATACCTACTGGTCTGACCATTGCCGTCATACCACATTCTCCACTGAGCTTACACAGGTGAAATTTGATGAGGGTGATTACAAAACTCCTATCGTTGATACTTATAACAGATATCTTTCTGACAGAGAAGTGCTTTATAAGGGACGGGACGACAAATTCGTCTGCCTGATGGATCTTGCTCTTATGGCTATGAAGAAGCTGAAATCCGAAGGCAAGCTTCAGGATCAGGAAGAGTCCGACGAGATCAATGCCTGCAGTATTGTAGTGCCGGTTGA
>CAKRRX010000070.1 GCA_934394595.1 uncultured Blautia sp.
AGAAGGTTTCTCATATCAGCGTTACCTTCTGTAAACATGTAAACCCATTTTGCCATTTTACATTTTCCTCCTAAAAAATTTGTTCATTGAACATAAACTATGTTTTATACGCACATAGTTATTTTATAAGCTTATTCGTCATTCGTCAAGGTTATTCTGGCAAAAAACAGTCAAATTTTTATCATTTTATTATTTTTTCTTTTTTCTTCCGGCATTCAGCACCAAATGACGTGGAACACCATTTACCATGATCGGCTGATAATCTCCCTGGATCAGTGGCTTGATATAGTCAATAAAATCTTTTGTCACATTGGATGCATCTTTGTTCATCCAGCTTCTCGGAACCAGCTTTTCTTCGTTTGCAATGCGGTGAACATCGTAAATTCCGGTGGCTGCCATGTAAGGATCATCGGATACACGGTCGATTACCACCATTTTTCCGGTGTCTCCTTCGTCAGCGGCCTTTACAGCAGCTCCGCCTACCATCATGGCTTCATCAATATCTACACGGGATGCCATATGTGAAGCACTTCTCTGAAGGGTGGAAAGCTCTACAGCACGTGTCTTGCAGCCACATTCTGCTGCCAGGAAATTAGCCAGATAGGTGGCCGTACCCTGAAGCTGCTTATGGCCAAATGCATCTACATAGTCTCCCACATTTCCAAGCTCACATACATACCTGCCGTCTGCAAGCTTGATTCCCTCAGAAACAGCAATGACGATAGAGGATTTTTTCTTAAGAAGATCTTTTACCTTTGCAAGGAATTTCTCAATATCAAAGGGAACCTCCGGCAGATAAATCAGATCCGGTCCTTCGCAGTCTTCAGACTTGGAAAGGGCTGTGGCGCCGGTAAGCCATCCTGCATTACGTCCCATGATTTCCATAATGGTGATCATATTTTTCTTGTAGGTAAGGCCCTCTGCATCACGGATCACTTCCTTGGTGGAGGCTGCAATATACTTGGCTGCGCTTCCAAATCCAGGTGTATGGTCAGTCAGCGCCAGATCGTTGTCAATGGTCTTTGGCACACCCAGGAATTTCTGGTCATGGCCGGTAAGGATGGCGTAATCAGAAAGCTTCTTAATGGTATCCATGGAATCATTTCCACCAATATAGATAAAGGCATAGATATCCAGCTTATTCAGGATCTGGAATATTTTCTCATAAATCCCTTTGTCTTCATGGATCTCCGGAAGTTTATAACGGCAGGAACCCAAAAAAGCAGAAGGGGTTCTTTTGAGCAGCTCGATATCAAGCTCGGAATGGATCTGAGTGGAAAGATCAATATACTGTTCATCCAGAAGACCCTGGATTCCATGAAGCATTCCATATACTTTATCAAATCCACGCTCTACCGCATTCTTGTATACACCTGCAAGGCTGGAGTTGATCGCAGATGTGGGGCCGCCGGACTGTCCTACAATAATGTTTCTTTTCTTTGCCATTGTGGTATTCCTCCTATTATCGCACATAATTGTGGATGTCAGAATATTTTCATTCTTTCACCCTATAATGGTATAGTTTACCAAACAGAAATAGCAAAGTCAATGTGTTATTGTGTATTTTGCATATGCTTTTGCAAAGTTTACACAATATCCGTAAGTTAAGATACACAAAAAGGAACTACGGTGTTATAATAAGAAAAAGATTTACAGATATCACATGTGGAGGTTTTCATTATGAAACGAGTTTTGGAAAATAGCTTTCTGAAAGTAACCATTGACGATCACGGTGCCGAATTGGTCAGCATTTATGACAAGGAAAAAGACCGGGAAGTGATCTGGCAGGGAGATCCGAAATTCTGGGGACGCCATGCGCCTGTCCTTTTCCCAAATGTAGGCAAGCACTATGGAAATCATTATCGCGTAAACGGTAATGAGTACCCTTCCAAGCAGCATGGATTTGCCCGTGACACAGATTTCAGCTGTATTGATTCCACGCCTGATTCTGTGACGCACCAGATTCGTTCCACAGAAGATACACAAAAGGTCTACCCATTTGATTTCATACTTCGCATCCGCCATATCCTGAAAGGACGGAAGCTTACCGTCAGCTGGAAAGTTGCCAATAACAGTGAAGGAGACATGTATTTTGCCATTGGCGGCCATCCGGCATTTAATGTTCCAGTTCTGCCTGATACCAAAAGAAGTGATTACCGTCTCACCTTCGATGGGCAGGACAGCCTTACCTATCTTTTGCTGGATCCAAAATCCGGTACTGCCAAAGCAGATGAAAAAGCTGTCCTGAAGCTGGAAAATGGTTCCTGCCGGATTGATGATCACATGTTTGACCATGACGCACTGGTATTTGATAATCAGATCAAAAAAGCCGGAATTGCTCTTCCAGATGGCACTCCTTACCTGGAAATGCGCTGTGTGGGATTCCCGAATTTTGGCATCTGGTCTGCTTCTGCTGACGCTCCTTTCGTCTGCCTGGAACCGTGGATGGGACGCTGTGACGACTGTGGATTCACCGGAGACCTTTCTGAGAAGCCTTTTATCAACCATCTGAAAATGGATGAAATGTTCGAAACCGCATATACCATTGAGGTATTCTGACCTCTGTTCATTTCACGGCTTCCTTCTACATACAAAGTGCCGGTACATTTGGTATTCTCAATGTTTTCCAAATGTACCGGCATTTTTATTTTATCCTTTTTGCTCTTTTCGTTCTGACAAAAAATGCAACAAGTATCACAGTAACCACAAATATAAAAATCATCCCATATTGCTGATATCCTTTTGCCACAGGTGATTTTTTGTCATTCAGACATTGGGATAATGCCTGCAATACTGCATAATGGAAAATGTATATATACATAGAATATTCTTTTCCAATCTTAGCCAGAGCCCTGGTAAAATCATTCTCCACATATACTTTCTGCCAGCCAATAAAAAAAAGAAAAATACAGATTGCCATCAAAATAGTTCCTGCATACTCTTCCTCTGATCCCAAAACGTTTCTCTTTTCCAGCCATTTTCGTTCCATAAGTGACATTTTCCAGAAAACCGGCACTCCGATCAAAAGCAATGCCATTCTCTTTTTGTTCAAATACGCAGCCAGTTTTTCTTTTCTCTCTCCGAACCAACAGCCAAGCCAGAAAAAGGGAAGACCGCAATACAGGAAATTTCTGGCATAGTAAATATGACAATAATCCTTTTTCCAAAATAGCAGGGAATAATTTCCTCTTATTAAATTTCCTACAAGTAGTACCGGGATTGCCAGATATGCCAGCTTTCTTAATCCCAGATATTCCACCAAAACCGCAATCACAAGTACATACAACAAAGCCTGAAGATACCACAGATGGGGAACCAGTGGAGAAAAATTCCATAAAATATAGTCTTCCGGAGCTTTGTCCTCCAGACGGTTCAGCAATATTTCACTGATCTTCTTTCCTTCCTCCCATGCAAGAAATGTATCCCATAACAGATAAAACAGGTTTGCGCAAATAGCGATGACAAAAATTTTTCCCAACTGCCTCCATTCTCTTTTTCTCGCCCGTATTTCCGGATAAAAAAAGCCCGTAATCATAAAAAATACCGGGACTGCAAACCTGCAAAGAATTAATATTTCTGTTCCTTTTTGTACATCCAGCGGTTTATGAATTTCCACCACCGCAAGTGCAGCCAGACATTTTAAAATATCAAGACATGTCCAACGTTGCTTTTCCATTTTCTATAACCTCAGATCAGAAGACTATCCTTCGTTACATTATATACCATTTTCAGTAACAGCACAGTGAAAAGGACCAACTGCCCTTACCCGGATAGTCAGCCCTTTTAATTACTCTCTTTGCAGAAAATCTTTTAGAATGTAAACTTATCAGCAAAATAAGCATCCAGCTCATCAATTTTAATACGAACCTGCTCCATGGAATCACGGTCACGGACAGTAACCATTCCATCTGTCTCGGAATCAAAGTCGTAGGTTACGCAGAACGGAGTACCGATCTCGTCCTGTCTTCTGTAACGCTTGCCGATATTTCCACGGTCATCAAACTCGCAGTTATATTTCTTGCTTAACTGTGCGTAGATCTTCTCAGCACCCTCATTAAGCTTCTTGGAAAGCGGAAGCACACCGATCTTAACTGGTGCCAGTGCCGGATGGAAATGAAGGACTGTACGGACATCATTCTTCTCAGCATCCAGAACTTCCTCATCATATGCGCTGCAAAGGAATGCCAGAACCACACGGTCAGCTCCCAGTGACGGCTCGATTACATATGGGATGTATTTCTGCTTCTTCTCATCGTCAAAATAAGTAAGATCCTGTCCGGACACATTCTGATGCTGGGTAAGGTCATAATCAGTTCTGTCTGCGATTCCCCACAACTCACCCCATCCAAATGGGAAAAGGAACTCAACGTCTGTGGTAGCTTTGCTGTAGAAGCTAAGCTCTTCTTTATCATGGTCACGGTAACGAACTTCCTCATCCTTCAGTCCAAGGGAATGCAGCCAGTTCAGGCAAAAGCTCTTCCAGTATGCAAACCACTCAAGGTCTGTGTCAGGCTCACAGAAGAACTCAAGCTCCATCTGCTCAAACTCACGGGTACGGAAAGTGAAGTTACCAGGTGTGATCTCGTTACGGAAAGATTTACCGATCTGTCCGATACCGAATGGAATCTTCTTACGGGATGTTCTCTGTACATTCTTGAAGTTTACGAAAATACCCTGTGCAGTCTCAGGTCTTAAATATACGGTATTCTTGGCATCCTCAGTTACACCCTGGAAGGTCTTGAACATCAGGTTAAACTGACGGATGTCTGTAAAATTGTGCTTTCCACAGGAAGGGCATGGAACATTATGCTCTTCGATAAAATTCTTCATCTCTTCCTGAGACCATCCATCTACGGAGCTCTCAAGCTGGATGTCATGCTCCTGGCTGTAATCCTCGATGATCTTATCTGCACGGAAACGCTCATGGCACTCTTTACAATCCATAAGAGGATCAGAGAAGCTTCCAAGATGTCCGGAAGCAATCCATGTCTGCGGATTCATCAGGATCGCACAATCCACACCAACGTTGTATGGAGATTCCTGAATAAATTTCTGCCACCAAGCACGCTTTACATTATTCTTCAGCTCTACACCCAGATTTCCATAATCCCATGTATTGGCAAGGCCGCCATAAATCTCGGAACCTGGGTAAACAAATCCTCTTGCTTTTGCCAGAGCAATAATCTTGTCCATTGTTTTTTCCATGATATCTCTCCTCATTGTTTGATAGATGATACGGGTGAGCATCCCTTTGGATGCTTCGTATTTCTAACATTATACTCGTAACTTTCCTTTTTGTAAAGTTAGAAAGCAAGACATTTCCAGCAAAGACACATCCTATATCATAACCTCCAGAATCTGCAGACTTTTGAACCGCTTATCCGTATTTGCAGACACATAAGGCTGGATATGGTGTTCCAATTCCCACAAAACCTCATCTGTCACAGTAAAGCCAAACAGCCTGGTCATGGGAACCGTCACGATGTACTGCATAGTATAAAGAGCAGCCGGTGAAATTCTTCTGGAAGTCTTCGCCTCCTGAAAGCTGACTTTTTTCAGACAGCTTTCCTCCAGGATACCATGGGCATCCTGAGAAAAAAACAGATTTTCTTTTCCCTTCAGCTCTTCTCCACAATTCACGCAGTGAAAAAGTTCCGGCATAAGCCCCTGCTCCGTCATGGTTCGAAGTTCAAAAATACATCTCACCAGCCTGTCATCCAGCTCCGGATTCAACAGTGCTTTCACAGCAAGATAAAGAAGGTTCATCATATTCTTCTCATCTGTTCCTTCCCTGCCAAAATAATCGGCCAGTTCCAGAAAATAATACCCGTAATAGACTCCCGGCTGCTGTGCTGCCAGTTCTACAAAATGATGGGTTACCGTCACCTGATTCAGATTATAACTGCTCCTGCCTTCAAAAAGGGTGAAATTCCCGAACACAAAAGGATTTGCAGCTGCCATAAAAGGGCTGTTCTGTCTTCTTGCGCCTTTTGCAAAGGCAGAAATCTTTCCACGTTCCCTGGTAAGGAGTACAATTCTTTTATCGTATTCCCCTACAGGCTGAGCTGAAAGAACGATTCCCTGTACCGTGATCAGATCACTCATTTTCAGATTTCCTTCTTATCATAACCAAAGTTTTTAATCATGAAATCGCTGTCACGCCAGTCCTTCTTTACTTTGACCCAGAGCTTCAGATTTACCTTTGAATCCAGCATATGCTCCAGCTCATATCTTGCATTGCTGCCGATCTTTTTGAGCATGGCGCCGCCCTTTCCAATGATAATTCCCTTATGGGAATCTCGTTCGCAGATGATAGTCGCATCAATATCCACCATAGGATTTTTGCCTGGGCGCTCTTTCATCCGGTCAATGGCCACCGCAATACCGTGAGGAATCTCCGCATCCAGTGCATGAAGCGCTTTCTCACGGATCACTTCTGCTACGATCTGACGCTGAGGCTGGTCAGTGACTGTATCCTCATCATAAAACATCGGGCCATAGGGCAGATATTTTAAAATACTGTCAATAATATCCTCTGTATTCTGTCCCCGAAGGGCTGAACAGGGAATAATCTCCGCAAAATCACAAATCTTTCGGTAAGTGTCGATTGCTGGAAGGATTTCCTCTTTTTTCACGGTATCGATCTTATTAATGATCAAAATTACCGGCACTCCTACTCCCTGAAGCTGCTCTGCAATATGACGCTCTCCTGCCCCGATAAAGGTGGAAGGCTCTACCAGCCACATAATCGCATCCACTTCCTTCAGTGTACGCTCTGCAACCTCCACCATATATTCGCCAAGCTTGTTCTTTGCCTTATGAATACCCGGCGTATCCAGAAAAACGATCTGCCCTTTGTCACAGGTATAAACTGTCTGGATACGATTTCTGGTAGTCTGAGGTTTCTTGGAAGTGATGGCGATCTTCTGGCCGATAAGATGATTCATCAACGTGGATTTTCCCACATTTGGCCGACCGATGATGGCTACAAATCCTGATTTAAAATCCTGTTTCATAATTTTTTTATCCTTTCTTTCAAACCACTGTAACCTATGCCAGCGGTTTGATCTCCATAAATACATCCTTAGCTTTGTCAATGGCACTTTCGCTTCCCACTACACAAATCTGTTCATCGGAAAGAACAGCCTCGATCAATGGTGCCAGTGCATGGATATCCTCCACTGTGGCATTCAGGATCTGATCACGCTCTTTTTGCATCATTTCTACCGTAAGTCCACGGAAGTATGCCATTTTTGCAAGGCTTCCCTGCATCTGTGGAGTCCTTGGTGTATCCTTGCCACTGATGGTGCCGATAATATATTTTGTCATTTCCCGCTCATCTGCAGCAAAGGTACGCACATATTCCGGAACTCCTGCATACACATCCAGAGTACGGCGAAGATGAGGATCTCTGTAGGATACAAAGTAGCTCTCCCCACTTCTCTTAAATCCGCTCATACAGCCATATGCGCCGCCTTTTACCCGGAGATTGATCCAAAGATAATCATAACTCAGCGCAACCTTCAGAATTTCAAGGGCACCTGTGTATTCGTATCCTTTTTTAACAAAGTTGCCGGTTTTTGCCACATACTGCACCTGACCGGAGGTCTTAAAGCCCTCGTTTTTCTTTTCACAGGTGATCGGGACAGATAAAACCTGGCTGTCGTAATGAGGAAGCTTTGCCTTTAATGCTGCACACAAAGCCTGTACTTTTTCTACAGACTCTCTTTCTCCAGTGTAGCTTACCATAAAGGAATCCGGACGGATGATCTGCTCCATGGCAGATTTCAGTCCTGCTATAATTTCCTCTTTCTTTTCTTCAAAATTCTTCTCCAGATCACGGACAAACAGATAATATCCGATTCCTGCCATTTCATCCTGGAATCTGGCCATAGGAGAACCATATGAAGCACCGCGAAGCACTGCAGTCTGATGCCCTGCACTGGAAAGGGAAACCTGTCCTCTGGAGCTGATCTCCGCAACAATCTCATAAAGTCGTCTGGTATCGGAAATCTCGGATTTATTCAGGATTTCATCCATCATCTCAAAAAGGAAATCCATTTGAGAATACAGTGCTTTTCCCCGAATGGTAAAAGTAGTACGGAATTTTTCCGGATCGTTTGCCTTGTCATATACATCCACACCACACTGAATACCGCCGGTTCTGGCATTGATCTCATTGAACAGCTGTCCATAGCTGTAATTCTCTGTATTTACATAACCAAGTACTGCCTTCAGAAGTCCCAGGTAGTGTACCTGGCTGATCTCAAGATTTTTGATATCAAACATTACATTCACATAGCCGATTCCATTTGTACACACATCCTGATAAAGGAACAGGCTGTCATCCACTGTCAGTTCTTCATTGGAAAAACCATTTACTTCTTTGCGGATATCACCGCGTTTCAGCATTGGAATGCAGGCGATATCCTCCGGCTTTTCCTCAGACTCCTGATATTCCTCCAGAGCCTTTGTTTTTCTCACCATTTCTTCCAATTGTTCATCGGAAAGACTGCTTCTGAAGCTTTCCAGCTTATCTGCTAATTCTTTTTCTCTTTTTGCTGCAAGGCCTTTCTTGGGAACCAGAGTAAGGATGCTGCCATGTGTATTATCAAGGAGCCATTTCTGGATCAGACCTTCGAAATAGCCTTCATTCACAGCTTCCTTCAATCTGTTATAAATGTCAAGAAGCTTCACCTGGGCAAAAGGCTCATTCTCGTCAAAAAGCCAGGTTCCGATGATGTCAAGGCCATACATCAGTCCCTTTGGATAAGAGCCAAAATCTGCCTCACGATAACGGAATTCCATATAGTTGATGCCTGCAAGGATTGCTTTTTTGTCGATTCCGTTTTTCACAATGTCCTGAAGGACTTTTCGGATCACTGCCACAAACTCCTCTTTCTGCTCAGTTCTGGCATCCTTTGCAATAACAGAAAAATACGGCTGCAAAAATCCATCATTGTAAGATCCATAAATATCCTTCCCGATGCCAGCATCCAGAAGAGCCTTTTTCAGCGGGGCTCCCGGTGCGCTTAAAAGAGCGTAATCCAACACATCAAATGCCACACCCAGCATGCTGTCCATGGCATCTCCCACTACCATATTGTAGGAAAGGAAGGCTTTTCCCTCTTCCTCTTCATTCTCTGCAACAGGATATTCCTTCTCAAATTCCTTTACCTGGGCAAAAGCCGGCTGCTTTGGAATCTGAGAATCCACATCAAGGGTATCAAATGCTGAAAGGTATTTCTCATCAATAAATTTCAGCTTTTCTTCCATATCCATATTTCCATAGAGGTAAATGTAGCTGTTGGATGGATGATAATAGGTTCTGTGGAAATCAAGGAATTCCTCATAGGAAAGCTCCGGAATATTATTTGGATCTCCTCCGGATTCCACACCGTAGGTATTATCCGGGAAAAGTCCGTTCATGATCTCACGTTCCAGAACATCATCCGGGGAAGAAAATGCACCTTTCATCTCATTGTATACAACACCATTGTAGGTCAGAGGGCCTTCTTTTTTCTCAAGATGGTAGTTCCAGCCTTCCTGGCGGAAAATCTCTTCTTTGTGGTAGATATTGGGATAAAAAACCGCATCCAGATATACGTGCATCAGATTCTGGAAGTCCTGGTCATTACAGCTGGCTACCGGATAGCAAGTCCGATCCGGATAGGTCATGGCATTTAAAAAGGTATTCAAAGAGCCCTTTACCAGCTCTACAAAAGGGTCCTTCAGCGGAAACTCCCGGGAGCCGCAAAGTACACTGTGTTCCAGAATATGGGGAACTCCGGTACTGTTCTTCGGGGTGGTACGAAATGCAATGGAAAATACTTTATTTTCATCATCGTTCTCAATCAGGACCAGTCTGGCACCGCTTTTCTTATGGCGAAGCAGATAGCCTGTGGAATGAATATCAGTCAGATCTTCTTTTTTTACAATTTCATATGCGGAAATGTTTTCTGTTTTCATTTTTCCTCCAAATGTCCATCTGATATCACTTATAGTAATATCAGAATCATTTTATTTGTAATGCCCTTTTCAGTAAAATTCATTATACCATTTCCTGTCAGATAAGCGCAAGGGACTTAAGTTGAAAATTCTCTGTGCCTTACCTTTTTGCAGTAATGTCTTCTGGGAAATTCTTTTAAAGATCCAACCAAAAGAAATCCCCTGCCAAGGCACTGGTGCCCAGACAGGGGATCTCTTTATTTTTTATACATGTTTTTTGTTATTTCTGTGTGTTTCTGCGACGTCTTCTGGCTGCTTCTTCCATTACAATGGCTGCTGCAAAAAGCAGTACCATATAGAAGCCGATCGGTGTATCATCACCAGTCTTAACACCAGTTGAAGTAGTTGGTGTAGGAGTCACAGTTGGTGTTTCTTCTGGGGTGACAGTCGGAGTTGCTTCCGGCAGTTCCTGGTTAGTAATGGTTACAGAAGCTTCCGGATTATTTTCGTCAAAGCTTACTGCTCCGTCACCACTTACCGTTACACGGTAACCAAATTCTTCTGCATCTGCTACAGGTTTTCCGTTCTTATCTACCTCTGCCACATACAGGTTAAAGGATTCACCAGGCTGAACCATTCCATCCACTCTTACACTTGTGGTAGAATCCCCTGCCAGGTTCAGTTCAACGATATTCTGAGTTGTCCGGCTGGTCAAAGCTGTCAGCTCTTTATCATCAAAAATACCTGCGTAGAATACTTCATCACTGGCTTTCTCTTTTCCATCTGCTCCGATGAGACGTTTGGTAATGTTAAGTCTGATCTCCTTGTAGAAGCCGTCCGGCCATTCAGTGAACTGGTTTTCAAATAACAGAAGGGTTCTTCCGCCATCTTCTTTTACCGTTGCTTCCTGTCCTTCCGGATAGTATGGAATAAATGTTTTTCCATCTTCTGTGGTTCCGACTTCAATGCCTTTTCCATCTTTGTCTACTTCTTTCACATAGTAGGTTCTTCCAAGATCCAGTCCTGTAAATTCTACTGTGGAAGAAGAAGCATTCTTAAACTCGATTGCTTTCACATCAGATGCAAGCTTGGTACATTCTTGATCTGCAAACAGAGCTACATAGAAGGTTTTGTCCACTGCGTTAACAAGGTCATTATTGAGCTTCAGCTCTTTGGTTACTGCGATGACTGCTGTTGGGCTCTTTGTCATGGCATCTTTCATCTCAATGGCATTTTTCTCATCATCAGAATCTACCTTGAAGGTGATGGACTCTGCAATTTCATATCCTGCAGGTGCCTCCTTCTCCACCAGACTGTAGGTTGCGCCAAGTGTAAGCTTTCCAGTGATCATATGCGGTGTACCGTCTGTGATCCACTCTTCTACTACCTGTCCGGATGCATCTACGATCTGAAGGGTTGCCCCTGCAAGGGCCTTTCCTGTTACATCATCTGTCTTGGTGATTTTTACCTTGGTAGTATCATCTTCTACCAGATATGTCTTATTGCCATTTTCGTCTTCTGTGTGTTTTGCAGTTGTGGTGATGGTTCCATCTTTTTCTACCTTGAATTCAATATCAGCAGCGTATTTGTAGCCATCTGGTGCAACGGTTTCTCTGAGGATATACTCCGTGTCTGTTTTCAGCTTATCGCCAAAATCATGTGTCTCGCCTTTTCTGGAAATCCAGCTGTCGATTACATTTCCTTCTTTATCCAGTACGGTGAGTTCTGCACCTTCTACTTCATTGCCGTTACCAAGCTCTACTTTGTTGACATTGAAGTGAATTCTCTTATCGATCAGAGTGAGCAGATTGCTCTCTACTGGTTCGCCGTCTACTGTGATGGTTCCATCCTCTTCTACCTTGAAGGTAATCGGATCTGCAGCGACATAGCCGGTAGGTACACTGATTTCTTCCAGTGTGTAGGTTGTACCTGCGATGAGCTTACCGGTAATATCATGGCTGGTTCCATCTGTTGTCCAGGTTTCTACAACAGTTCCATCCTCATCTTTTCTGGAGATCTGAAGCTGCGCATCTTTAACTGGGCTACCACCATCATCTACTTTGTCAACAGTTACAGTAGTCGGAGTATTGATCACATCATATCCAGTTCCTTCTGTAGTGATAAATCCATCTACTTTGTCTTCTGTTATGGTGTATTCAATTACCACACCCTTTTCGTATTTCGGCTGATCTGCAAATTTCCATTTCCAGTCATCTGCTTTTGTTACCTTCTTAGAGGTTACAAGTTTGCCATCTGCGTAAAGGTTGATCATAATGAACTCTGGCCGGATAGTTGTATCGCCGCCATCATTCCAGGTCTTAGAACCTTCGATATCTATGGTAGCTGGGATGTGGGTGTTGGTGACGGTGAGGTTTATATCTCCTGTTTCGGCTGTGCCTTTTTCGTAATTAACTATATATTCAGCATCCTTGAAAATTATCTTATTTTCAGTCTCACCAATTTCCTTCACTGTGTAATTAATTGGATTTCCTGCCGCATTCTTTGCAAGTCCTGTCCAGGTATAGTTCCAGCCTTTCTCTTCACTCAGGGTTACGGCTTCTCCTTTTTGTACTCCATCTGCATACAGCTGTACCTGAATGCTTTCTGGGCGTTTTCCATCCTGGTTCTTTCCGTCAGACCATACCTTGGTCACTTTTACGCTGGTCTCTTCCGGTTTATAGCTGTTGGTGATCGTCAGGTTTCCAGCTGCATCCGTTCCAT
>CAKRRX010000071.1 GCA_934394595.1 uncultured Blautia sp.
AAGATTTTTTAAACCATCTGGCATTTGCCATGAAGAATCTTAACCTTATTATTGATGCACCGATCATCCTCAGCGGCTACCTTGCACCTTATTTTACAGCGGAAGATATTGAATACCTGACAGAGCATCTCCATACTGCTGCACCATTCATACTGGATAAAACCCAGATACTGGTCGGTACTAATGGGCAATATACACCGGCAATTGGAGCTGCGCTGCATTATGTAGAGAAATTTGTTCAATCAATTTAATGATACCAGTGTCAAAAGGTCAAAAAGACCTTTTGACACTCATATCATTTAATTCATTTTTCCTACACCTAAGCCTCTTCAACCACTCTTCCTTACATATAATATTGCGCCTGTGCCATCCACAGTTCATGGTATTTTCCTTTTTGATCTGCGATCAGACTTTCGTGGGTTCCCATCTGAACCACAGTACCTTTCTGAAAAACGGCGATTTTGTCACAGAATTTACAAGAGGACAACCTATGACTGATATAAACAGCTGTCTTATCACCGGCAATCTCATTAAATTTTTCGTAGATTTCTGCCTCTGCCACCGGATCTAAGGATGCTGTAGGCTCATCCAGGATGATAAATGGCGCATCTTTATATAATGCCCTGGCAATGGCAATTTTCTGGGCTTCTCCACCGGAAATTGTGATTCCGTTTTTATCCAGATCTTTATACAGATAAGAATCCAATCCCTGGGGCATTTCTGATAATCTTTCTCCAAACCCGGCTTTTTCCAAAGCATCTGTAACGACCTTTCTATCATAGGACGTCTGTGTCGCAACATTTTCCCCAAGGGTCAGGGAAAACAGCTTAAAGTCCTGAAATACCACCGAGAAGATCATCTGGTATTCCCTGTAATTGTATTTACGGATATCAATTCCATTCAACAAAACCTCTCCTTCAGTGGGATCATAGAGCCTGCAAAGAAGCTTGATAAAAGTGGATTTTCCACTTCCATTCATTCCAACTACCGCCAGCCTCTGTCCGATCTCAAACTTCATATTTAGATTTCGAAGGGCATATGTCTCACTGCCGGGATATCGGAAGGAGACATTTCGAAACTCCACCTCATATTTTCTGTCACGGCGCTTTTCTACAGTCAAACTTCCCTGATACATTCTATTGGGAATATCCAGAAATTCATAGGTGAGCAACAGAAATGCTCCATTATTTTTCATATCCTCCATAGTAGAAATGCAGCTGGAAACACCTCCGTAGACTTTGGTAATTGATGCAATATACCTTGTAACAGCACCAATTCCAAAAGCTCCTGCCCATGCTTTCAAACACGCAAAAACATATGCGATTCCGGTAAATATTACAGAAACAGCAGATGAAGCCGCAAAATAAAATCCTACAGAGCCTTTACAGTAACCGGCAAATAATCCCTTGGAGCCATAGGGATTTTCTTTGTTCAGATTGTATTTTTCGCATATTTTTTCCTGGCAGTAAATCCTCACATCTGCTGCTTTTCTGCTGTCAAAACCCAAGTGCCCGTAATAGAAAAACATACGATTTGCAAGAGTGTGTTGTTCCGCATACATGGCCCAGTACTTTCCGGCTTTTCCCGCAAGTACAGGGGAAAGCCAGGTGATCAGCATCATAACGGTCAGCAAAGGCAACAAAAAAACAGGCTCATTTAGCAACACATATTTCCCAGCAGTCTTCGGAACTGAACTGGTAAAAAGAGGAACAGTCAGAAACACACCGCCCAGAATTGTCACCACTGCAGAACACAGATCTTCATAGTTTAGCATTACATGATAAAGTCCCCAGCCCTGACCGTTAAGATTCTGGATGATGGCAGTATATAAATCCATAGTTCTTGTATCATCCAGATCTGCATAATCCAGCTCAAAAAGCTTTTCGCATATAATCCGCCTGATTTTCAATCCTATACCCGCATTCTGCGTATTTTTCCACTTTTCAAGAATTGCTGTCATCACACTGACTCCTGAAGCAGACAAAAGAGTAAGAACTACCAGAGACCAGATCCGCTTTGTACCACAATCCCCGGACAGTTCTTCAATGATAAGAGCAGAAAAATAAATGCCCACATAAGGAGTGAGTGCTTTCCAGATAGCCAGGCTCAGACGGGAAAGGAGCATCTGCGGATACTTCCGATAAAAAAGCATATATGCCCTGTGGTTCAATTTCAGCATCTCTTTCCATGTTATATTATACTTATCTGTTTTTTTCTGTCTCATCCTTTTCCTCTCCTTTCCTGTAATACTTACTCTGAATTTCATATAATCCGGCATATTTTTTTCCAAGCTGCAGCAGCTCCTCATGGGTTCCCTTTTCGCATATTATCCCATTCTCAAGCATGAGAATGCGGTCGCAAAACCAGGTGGAAGCCAGACGATGGGAAATATAAATGGAAGATTTTCCCCTGGTCATTTCGTTGTATTTCCGGTAAATCTCTGCCTCTGCCACAGGATCCAGAGATGCTGTAGGTTCATCCAGAATCATAAATGGTGCGCTTTTGTATAAAGCCCTGGCAAGCATAAGCCGCTGAGTTTCCCCTCCGGAAAGCATGATCGCATTTTTGTAAACCTCCCGGTTCAGCCAGGTCTGATAACCTTCTGGAAGTGCTTCTATTTTTGAGGTAAGGCCTGCTTTTTGAACACATTTTTTTACCAGTTCCATATCAGGAGTTTCTGCCTGTGCCACATTCTGGGCAACGGTAGCAGCAAGCAGGGAAAAATCCTGAAACACTGCTGAAAACAATGCATAATAATCTCTCCGGTTATACATTCGAATGTCCTTTCCATTTAGCTTTACCTGTCCCTTAGAAGGATCAAGAAAGCCACAGATCAGCTTGATCAGAGTGGTTTTTCCTGCACCATTTACCCCCACCACAGCCAACTTTTCTCCTGGGTGCAGGGTCAGATTAATCTCCTGCAAGGCATCCTCACAGGCTCCTGGATACCGAAAATAAACATGCTCAAGAGATATCACATACTCTTTACCAGCTTCCCATCTCAGCGGCATTCCCTCTTCAAATATAAATGCTTCCGGGTATTCTAGACATTCCCGTACAACACAGATGTCCAGAGATTGTCTGTGAGTGATCCTAAGCTGTTCCAAAATCCCAGTGATCCAGCTGGAAAAGCCATCTACAGCTGAGAAAAATAAAAGAAAGTCCGGTACGCTAAGCCCACGATTCAAAACAAGGTGAATCAGATAACCATAAGCAACCCCATTTCGCAAAAAAGTTAGAATTACATCTGCGATTTTGGCCCAGAAATAAATCCCCTCTGCCTTACTGTGAAATGCAGTAAAAGCTCTGGCATTTTTCTCATACAATTCTTCCAGCCAGGATCGAAGCCCGAAAATACGGATATCCTTTGCCGCCCCAAAATCAGTGGCACGATTTGACAGATACGACATATGGTGTATGTATTCCGCCTCCTCTTCACAGTGGTCATACTTATATTGATCCAGCCTGCCTGCTATAAAATAGCTAAGGCCACAGGTTAACAGAATCACCAGAAGCAATACCGGCTGGATCTGCGTCAGAAGATTTCCATAAAGAAAAAAGCCGGCAGTATTGATCAGCAATGTCGTAAGGGATGTCCAAATGGCCTCTGTGGCCTGACTGTTGTCATCGGTGTAAACAGCTGCTTTTGTCAAAAGCTTTTTGAACTTATCATCCTCTATGTTTGGATAAGAGGTGGTTGCCGCTTTCTTGTTCAAAAGATTAGTGATTTCCATACGGACAGTAATCTGCCCATAAATTGCATTCTCCTTTACATAAGTTAAAACTGCGGACACCAGCATGATCGCCAGAACAAAGGATCCAATTGTAAAAAGCAGTTCCCGGATGGATACATGTTTTTCCACAGCTTCCAATATCACAGGGGATACATAAAGATTCAGAAGATTCTGGATAACAGTCAAAACCACGGTCAAAATACCGATCACCAAAATTTTCTTCTCTTCTGCCTTCCAGGCCAGCTTTATCATAAAATATATATTTTGGATGGCACTGTATTTAGGTCCGGATTTTTCCCTGGACATGGAATTTAACATTTTCATAAGATCTTCTCCTTGAAACAGGTCCAAATAGCTTCTGATATTCTTAGACCTGCCCTGATGTAACTTTTTCTTTTCTGTTATTTTAGCAGAAAAAATATCCCCGGACCAAGTCGGGGATGAATTGCTTATTTTTGGTGATGAATTGCTTATTTTGGGTGATGAATTACTACCCTCATAACTGCGGCAGCAGAATTTCTGTGGTAAAGGCTCCATCTTCACTGTTCCGGCTGATATATCCGTCCAGACGATTTATGATTTCATCCATCCGCACCAGCCCAAGTCCGTGACCTTCCCCCTTTGTGCTTTTAAAAAGATTACCCTGTTTTTTCAGTTTTTTTCCTGCTGTAATATTGGTGAATGAGATATAAAGCTGTGTATTTTTCATATCCATATAGATGCGGATCAGCCTTTTTTCTTCTGGAAGCTGCATGCTGGCCTCAATGGCATTGTCAAATAAATTGCCCAGAATACAGCAAAGATCAATCTCTGAACACTTTAATTTTACCGGAATATCCGCATCTGCGATCACCTGGATTTTCTTTGCTCTTGCCAGGGATATTTTGGAATTCAGGATCGCGTCTGTCATGGCATTTCCTGTTTTTATTACTGTATCTACAGTGGTCAGATCCTCATCCAGAAGATCCAGATAATGGCAGATTGACTCCCAGTCTCCTGCAGCCGCATATGCCTTCATGGTCTGGATATGGTTGCGGTAATCATGCCTCCAGCCCCGAATCTGACGATACATATTGTCCACTTCCTGGTAGTGGGTTTCCAATAGCTCTTTCTGATAAAGTGCAAGGTTTTTCTCTGCTTTTTTCGTAAAAAATCCCATTGTCCTACTCCATATGAATGATTGCCTGATTGACGCTTTCGTAAGCCCCGCGCGAAATGGGGATCACGCTTCCATCCAGCAGATGAACTTCCTTCTTTGTGACCCTGCTGATCTGTGCCAGATTCACAAGAACAGACCTTCCAACTCTGAAAAAATGATAATCCAGCCTCTTTTCCAGTTCTGTCAAAGGCATTTTCACCGTAACTTCCGATTTCCCGTAAATGGTGATATAATTACCTCTTACCTCAGCATACCGGATCTGATATAAGGGCATGCGCACCAGTTCTCTCCCTTTGAACAGATTCAGCACTCTCCCATTTCTGAGAATTTTGGCTGCTGCCCGGTCCAAAACAAGAGACAGCTTTTCCTCTTTTACCGGCTTCATCAGATAATGGAGGGCATCTACCTCGTATCCATCAGAAATATAATCAGAATATCCTGTGATAAACACGATCTGCACAGTGTCATTGTCCTGGCGGAGCTTTCTTGCCATAGATATCCCATCCATTTCTCCCATTTCGATATCCAGAAGAAGAATGTCATAATCCTTTCTGTCCTCATAACAAAATAGAAAGTTTTCTGCTGATATAAATTCAAATATCTCCACTGCATCCCCATTCTTGTGACTCCATATCCGGCATAAAGCAGACAGGTAATCCCGATCCACAGCCTGATCATCACAAATTGCAATCTTATAGATCTGATTCATAAACACCTCCACAAAATCGTAAAGAGGACAACCTTTTACGTTGTCCTCTCCATGTAGGCCTTCTTTCCCATTACCAGTCTACGCACCCAATAACTGATCAACAGCAAAAGTATAGGAAGCAGATATCCTGCATTTTTCCATATTCCATCTGATATGATCAGCAGATTGTATATTCCATGAAATACAATGCACGCTCCCAGAACAGCAATGATTCCCATAAAGGCCAGCCAGCGCCTGTAAAACACATACGCAAGACCACCACCTTCTGCCAGACCACACAAAATATGCACTGCACCTGCGGAAATTCCTCGCATCAGCAAAAATGTCACATTCTCTGCACCGTTTTCCACAATGTAACATACATTCTCAAAAGTAGCAAATCCCAATGCGATCATAAGTGCGACCACCGGAATCTTTTCTCTTTCCGGTGCAAATATCAACATCCACAATAACAGCGGCAGCAGCTTCATCACTTCCTCGCATACCGGAGTGATCTCCACTGCTGATGTCACAGCATCTGCACCATAATAGCCCATAAAAAAGCTGCTGACATAAGCAGAAAGGAGACAGATTCCCATTCCAGTTGTGATCAAAACAAGAAAGAAGCGCCCCTTTTTTCCAACAAAAAACAATGTCAGTACATAGGGAAGTGCAAGACAGAGAAAGATATTTTCGATATAATTCAACTGTTTCCCTCCTCCCCCTTCACAAGGAAATAAAGACTCACCCAATTCAGCGTCAATGTAATATCCACTGCAAAATATACGTTAAATCTGGAGTAATCCTTTATAAACATCGAGACAATATAAACTGCCAGCTGCAAAAATACAATCAGAAGGACAAAGACATCCATTCCCCGCTTTTTTCTTTTACCTGACTCCATATTTTCTGCTTTCCGGTGTAATTGCCACACAGCCAGATAAGCCAGCATTCCAAGCTCTGCCCCAAAACATATACACATCAGCCAGGAATGCCCGGGAATGTCAAAAAGAAGCGCCAGGCCAATAACAGCAACCCCTGCAACAGCTGCCGGCAGGTAAAAGCTTACTTTCGATCCAATGCGCATAAATTCCAGTGCCAGCAGAAAGAGATACGCTGCCAGCCATGCTACCTCTGCCACATAAAACACCTGAGGAACATTCCCACGTATCACAAGATATATAACATAGTAAAAAGTCCCCATGGCAAAGCAGCTGTAGCCTCCAGCCAAGAGTACATATCTGCGGCTGCCGGTCTTAAGCAGTCTGACTGCTGACATAACTCCCGCCAGCAGCATCATCAGAACCTGAAAGCCATTATCCACTACTTCAAAATTCATGCATTCTCTCCTGAGACCTTTTCCTCTTTTTTACGGAGATAAAACAGACCGATGGTGACAGCCACACCTAAAACAAAGGACAGGATTCCCACCATGATATATCCCAGCGCTGAGCTGCTTCCGATCAGGCTGGCTGCACCGGAATTATGAGCAACTGTTGTGGTAGTGGCTGCATTTTGCATCAATCCAGGCATCATGATTCCAAGACCGATGATCACAAGCATACAGACTGCGAAACAGCTGATTCCCATAATACGCTGTCTCTTTTTGCGGTTCTCTTCTTTGATCTCAGCAGTACGCCTGTGGATCAATTCTATTCTCTCTTCCTCTGTCCTCATACCTAAATCATCTTTCTTCATAAACAAACCCCTCCCTGTCAAGGATACTCTTCATTCTCTGTTTTCCACGGCTGACCAGATTGTTCAGCTGACTTACAGTCTTACCCATAACGCAGGCTGCCTCTGCATACTTCATATCCTCAAAATATACCAGATACAATGCCTCACGGTATTCCGGTTTCAGCTGCTCCATTGCCAGATACAGGCTGCGGTTACGTTCTTTGAGAACCAAAATATGTTCTCCAGTCCGCTCTTCTACAGGTTCAAAATTAATCTGATCTGACAAAAGCATAGATTTCAGACTCTTTTTCTGATGGCGCAGCACCAGATTTCGTCCTATCCGGTACAGATATGCCCGAAAGCTTCCAGCATAATCCACAGGTCGTCTTTTTGAAAACATCAATGAAAAAGCTTCTATCATCAGATCCTCTGCTTCATGAAAATCCCGGATACATCCGTACAGATATATAGTCAATGCATCTGCATGACGCTTCACCAGCTCATCCGCCGCATTCTGATCTCCACTGTGATAACGATTATACAGCACTTCATCAGTAATCACGGCAGTCCCCCCCTTGTCTTAATTCATTGGCTTTTGTACAGTTCTACTGCCTATATTATAAGTATTTTAATGCCAATGGTCAACAAAAAACGACCTCAGATCTTTTTTTCCAGTTTTTCCAGCAACTGCTCCATGGTCTGGTTCAGGATGGGATGTCTGTAATATGGCGCTATCTCCACCATCGGTTTCAGAACAAAATCCCTGTTCTCCATATCAATATGAGGCACATGCAAATCCTCTGTATCAATAATTTCATTGTCATAAAACAAAATATCAAGATCCAGGGTGCGGGGACCCCAGTGTATGATCCGCTTTCTGTCTGCTGCTTTTTCCAAATCGTGAATCCTGTCCAGAAGCTCATCCACAGGGAGATAAGTCCGAATTCTCAATACACCGTTCAGAAATTCATCCTGATCTACCACTCCGTAAGGCTCTGTCACAAGATAATCGGAAACCTTCTCCACCACGATTTCTTTCATCTCTTTCAGCCCCTGGATTGCATTATCCAGATATTTCTTTTTATCTCCCATATTAGAGCCAAAAGCAATATAGGCAGTGTGCCAGCCTCTGGTGATCTCTACTGCAACGGTTTTCAGAGGAAGGCCTACAGGTGCCCAGGGCTTCTCAATGCGAAGGGTGAGCTTTTCCAGAAGGGGCAGGGAGAGAAGAAGCATCTCTGCCAGATTTTCTACTGCTGCTTCCAGAAGCTTATAGGTATGTTTCTGAAGAAATTCCGTGATCATATGGCTGACTTCCCCATAATTGATGGAAGAGAGAAGGTCATCTTCTTTTCCTGCCTTACGGGTACCGGTATACAGAATCGCAGAAACCAAAAATTTCTGCCCCAGAACGGTTTCTTCCGGGTAAACCCCGTGATTTGCAAAAATCTCAAGATCTCTGATTTCGATTTTATCCATGATGCCCTCCTTATCGTCCCAGAATTGCCTCTGTCATCTGGATCACGCGCTTGTTTTCTTTGATATCATGAACACGGACAAAGGCACAGCCCTTTAAGATTCCGATCACAGTGGTGGCAAGGGTTCCCTCTACACGCTGGTCTACCGGAAGATCAAGGGCAAGGCCGATCATGGATTTTCTGGAGGTGCCAAGAAGCACCGGATATCCCAGATTCTGGAACAATTCCAGGTTGTTCATAGTCATCAGGTTCATTTCATAGGTCTTTCCAAATCCAACTCCCGGATCCAGGATAATCTTGTCATCTGCGATTCCTGCCTTTTTCGCAAGATTGACGCATTCCTGTGTTTCGTGGAGCATGTCAATAAGAAAGTTATTGTACTCTGTGTTATCTTTGTTGTGCATCAGACAGCAGGGAGCCTGATATCTGGCGATCACCTCTGCCATCTGGGGATCATATTTCAGCCCCCAGATATCATTGATCAGGTCTGCGCCATGCTTCAGCGATTCCTCTGCCACACAAGCTTTATAGGTATCCACGGAAATGGGAATATCAAAACGCTTCTTAACAGCTTCGATCACAGGAAGCACACGCTCAATTTCTTCCTGGGCACCTACCGGTGTATGACCCGGGCGTGTAGATTCCCCTCCGATATCCAGAATATCTGCACCTTCCTGGATCATTGCTTCTGTATGCTTTAACGCTTGGTCCATATCATTCCACTTTCCTCCATCTGAAAAAGAGTCCGGTGTAACATTTAAAATTCCCATAATATATGTCTTGTTTTTTACATCAAATTCACGATTTCCGATTTTCATGGAAAAACCTCCTGCTAATATGTAATCTTCATATTCTTTTTCTGTAAAGGCCAGTAGCACTGTGGCTCTGCCTCACATAAGAAACAGTTTCTTGATCTTTTGTCTGCCGTGTAGATCAGTTCCCCAAGAGGTGTCTGATCTGTCCCTTTCTGGTGTCCTCGGATTGCAAGAACCACGGTTTCCTTTTCCTCGCTGGAAAATCCAAGCTCAGTAAGGATCTGTTCTGCGATCCGTGCTCCTGCCTCGTCATGAGGAATTCCCTCTTCGTATTGCCTGGCACGCCCGATGTCATGAAGAAAGGCGGTGCAATAAAGTAGTTCCCTTGAAACAGGAATCTCCTTTTCCAGTGCCTGGATATAAGCCAGCCTGGCTACATCCAGAAAATGCTCCGGGGTGTGGCAGCAGAATTCCCGGGTCTCTTCCAGCTTCTGAAGCTTCTTTAATTCTTCCTGATACAGTGGGTGGTTCCAGACCTGATTGACTCTGTCCATCAGTCTTTTACCATGGCAAGGAACTGCTTCTGAAGTTCCATATTTTCCTTAAATTCGCCTCTTGTCACTGTGGTGATGGTCTTACTTCCGGGCTTTTTGATCCCGCGCATAGTCATACAGGTGTGTTCTGCTTCCACCATGACCATAATTCCCTTGGGCGAAAGAACCCGTTCCAGTGCATCTGCGATCTGAACAGTCAGACGCTCCTGGATCTGAGGTCTTCTTGCATACACATCTACTGTACGTGCCAGCTTGCTAAGTCCGGTAACTTTGCCATTGGGGATATAGGCAATGTGTGCTTTTCCATAAAACGGCATCAGATGGTGTTCGCACATAGAATAAAAGGTAATATCCTTTTCCAGAACCATCTCGTTATTTTCTACATGGAACTGTTTCTGAAGATGCTCGTCTGCTTCCAGATCAAGTCCGCCGTAAATCTCCTCGCACATGCGGGCAATCCGCTCCGGAGTGCCCACAAGGCCCTCCCTGTTCACATCTTCTCCAATTCCTTCCAGAAGAAGCTTTATTGCCTCTTCTACCTTGCTTTTGTCTACCATAACGGTAACCTCCTTTGTAAAATCCTTTTCGGAGATTCCGTTTTCTCAATCAAAAAAGGATATCTCCAAATTGTAATAGAACATATGTCGAAAAAGCCCTACACAATATGAGATATCCTCTTATATTGCTGCAACGGGTGCGGATTCTATACCGTAAGACGTACTTTTCGTTCCGGTGACAACTCCCCATTCACCAGACACTTGACGCATAGGATCCTATTTTGCATATTATTCGAGGAAGAGTATACCATATACTGGTATATCAGGAAAGTATTTTTTGATTATTCTCCCAATTTTTTGATTTCCATATTTTCCGGCAGTACCAGACTTAAAATAATGGAAATCACAAATACAACCGCAACCACATTTTCCGCAAACACAGACTGTACCAAAGACGGGAAAATATTCCAGATCCCGCTCTCACTTGCAGTGGTAAACCCAATTCCCACAGCCAGTGATAAAGAAACAATGGTGATATTTCGCTGGGAAAATCCGCATTCTGCGATCATCTGCACACCAGATGTCAAAATGGAGCCAAACATCATAATGGTACATCCCCCAAGGACAGATTCCGGAAGAGAGGCAAAAAAGTTTCCAACCGGCGGCAGAAGTCCTGCCAGAATCATGCACAGCGCACCTGTCATGATGGTAAAACGATTGACTACCTTTGTCATTGCTACCAGTCCTACATTCTGGGAAAAAGAGGTAACCGGAGGGCAGCCAAATAAAGCGGAAATAGTAGATGCATATCCGTCACAGGCCAGAGAACCTGAAATCTCGTCATCTGTGATCTTCCGTTCCAGTCCGGAAGAAACCAGTGCTGTAGTATCTCCAATGGTCTCAGCTGCAGAAACCAGAAAAATAATACAGGTAGACACAATAGCTCCTACATGGAATTCCGGTTTCACAGGCAGCAGATGTGGCAGGGAAACCAAACCTCCGGATAGAATCATGCTCAAATCTACTTTTCCCATAAAAATGGCAATGACATAACCTACGATCAATCCCGCCAATACGGAAAGCTGTTTCAGATAGCCCTTCATAAGAATATTCCAAAGAAGACACACTGCGAGAGTAATGGTTCCCAGAAGCAGATTCTGAGCAGAACCAAAGTCATCATTATAGCCACCGCCAAATGATCTGGCTCCTACTGTAAAAAGGGAAAAACCAATAGCTGTTACTACAGAAGCAGCTACCACAGGGGTGATGATCTTCCGCCAGTATCGTGCCAGAAGCCCCAGCGTTCCCTCCATCAATCCACCTATGATAACTGCTCCGATTACGGCCGAATATCCATAATTGGCAGCTACCGTACACAATACAGTAACAAAAGTAAAGCTCACACCCATTACCACCGGCAGCCTGGAACCAATTTTCCATACGGGATAAAGCTGGATCAAAGTGGCAATTCCGGCTACGAACATTGCATTTTGTAAAAGAAGTGCGACCTGGGCCTGATTCATAGATGGCTGGGCAGATGCCGCGATCAGCGTGATCGGTGTCAGATTGGATACGAACATAGCCAAAATGTGCTGCAAACCAAAGGGAATGGCTTTTGCAATAGGAACCCTCCCTTCCAGGCGGTAAATATTGTTGATATTGCCTTGCATTATTTCATTTCCTCCTTGTGTTTTGTCTATATTTATCATAACATAACTTTTGTTTGCTGGCCACATAATTTTTGTATAAGGCTTACTTTTTTTGTTTTTTGCATAAAAAAGAAACTGCACACCAATTTCTCAATGCACAGCTTCTGCCATTTCTTTTACTTTCTTTACATTATCTTCGTAGGAATCTGTGGAACAGTCATATACTTATTCATCAAAATCCGTCTCAAATACCCCTTCCGGTGTCCGCATGGTGAGGACACCCAGATTAAAATCATCATCC
>CAKRRX010000072.1 GCA_934394595.1 uncultured Blautia sp.
GGATATCCATATGGATCCCCTATCCTTAAGTGTTGCCTGTCATATAGGACAGGGTTCCCTGGCAATTGCCTGTGCAAAGAAAGTAAGAATATAGAGCCTGTTTGAAAATAGAATCGCAGTGGGCATCCCATTTTAAGGGATCTTTTGCAGAATGTTTTAATAGGTATCAGAGAGATTAAGGAGGAGTTATGAAAAAACTTACAGATTACATGGCAGAAGAGCTTTCTGCAGCGTTTGAAAAGGCGGGATATGATCCGTCCTACGGCAAAGTAGGCATATCAAACCGTCCGGATCTTTGCGAATATCAGTGCAATGGCGCCATGGCAGGAGCCAAAGCATACAAAAAAGCACCGTTTATGATCGCTGATGAGGTAGTGGGAAATCTGGCAGATTCCAGAGTATTTTCCATGAAAGAAATGGTGAAGCCAGGATTTATCAATCTGAAGGTCAGCGAGGAGTTTCTTGCTGATTATTTAAGAGAGATGGAAAAGGATGAAAAGCTTGGGGCAGATACAGCTAAAGAGCCAAAGACAATCGTCATTGATTATGGCGGACCAAATGTTGCAAAGCCTCTCCATGTAGGCCATCTTCGTTCTGCAATCATTGGAGAGAGCATTAAGAGAATCGGCCGCTATGTAGGTCACAAGGTGATCGGAGATGTTCATCTTGGTGACTGGGGACTTCAGATGGGACTGATCATCACAGAGCTGAAGCACAGACAGCCGGATCTGGTTTATTTTGATGACAGCTTTGCAGGGGAGTATCCTAAGGAAGCGCCTTTCACCATCAGTGAGCTTGAGGAAATTTATCCATGCGCCAGCGGTAAGTCCAAAGAGGATGAGGCGTACCGTGCAGAGGCACTGGAGGCTACCCATCTTCTTCAGCAGGGTAAGCCAGGCTATATGGCTTTGTGGAATCATATTATGAGTGTCTCTGTTACAGACCTTAAGAGAAACTATGCCAATCTGAATGTATCCTTTGACCTCTGGAAAAAGGAGTCTGATGCACAGCCTTATATTCCGGACATGGTAGAGAAGATGAAGGAGCAGGGCTTTGCCTATGAGAACCAGGGTGCCCTTGTAGTGGATGTAAAAGAGGATTCCGATACCAAGGAGATTCCGCCTTGTATGCTTCTGAAGTCTGACGGAGCATCCCTTTATACCACCACAGACCTTGCCACTATCGTAGAGCGTATGAAGCTGTTCCATCCGGATGAGATCCTTTATGTGGTAGATAAGCGTCAGGAGCTTCATTTTATCCAGGTTTTCCGCTGTGCAAGAAAAACCGGGCTGGTAGAGGAGGATACTAAGCTTTCCTTCCTTGGTTTTGGTACCATGAACGGAAAGGACGGCAAGCCTTTTAAGACCAGAGAGGGCGGCGTTATGCGTCTGGAAAATCTCATTGCAGATATTGATGAGGAAATGTTCCACAAGATTGTGGAAAACAGAAGTGTCCGTGATAAGGATGCCAGAGATACCGCCAAGATCGTAGGACTGGCAGCTATCAAATACGGCGATCTTTCCAATCAGGCTACCAAGGATTATATTTTTGACGTAGACCGCTTTACCTCCTTTGAGGGAAATACAGGTCCATATATTCTGTATACCATAGTTCGTATCAAATCCATCCTGAGCCGTTACGTACAGGAGGGTGGAAAGCTGGATGCAGGGGAAATCCTTCCGGCTTCCAATGGCAGTGAGAAGAACCTTATGCTTCAGCTCACCGGATTTGGAAGTATGATCGAGAGTGCATTTGAGGAAAAAGCACCTCACAAGATCTGTGCATATATTTACGAAGTATCCAATGCATTTAACAGCTTCTATCATGAGACAAAGATCCTCAGTGAGGAAAATCAGGCTCAGAAGGAATCCTATATCCGGGTTCTGCAGCTTACCAGAAAGGTACTTGAGACCAGTATTGATCTTCTCGGTTTTGAAGCACCTGATAAAATGTAATACCAAAGGGTTTCGCCATTACTGGCGGAGCCCTTTTCTAAAATTTTCATAAAGTACAGGAAAACTACTTTTCAAATGAAAAAAGCAGTGCTATAATCAAAACACTTTTCAAATGCCGTATCCGGATTTTGAACTTCTTAAACCGATGTCCGGATATGATCTGAATTCTTATTTCTATTTTTTGTTGGGATTTCCCAATCATCTTTTTATACCCATTTATGATTTGTGAAATGACGAGGTGATCAAGATCAATCTTACAGGAATGATTTTAAAAATGCGTTACTGTGTGCTGGAGGAGATTGGTTCCGGAGGGGAAGGCTGCCTTTATCTGGCCAGGGATATGGAGCTTGGCTGTTACCGGGCGGTGAAGGAGATCCCTTCAGACCGGAAGAAAGAGGCGAAGCTTTTGCGTCTTCTGGAACATCCTTCTATGCCGCAGATGATAGATTATGTGGAAAATGGAGACTACTGTTATCTGGTAATGGAATATATCCGGGGAAAATCTCTCGGGCAGCTGCAAAGAGAGGGACATGTATTTTCCTCAGAAGAAATTCTGGAGTATACTGTGGTGATTACTGGCATCCTGGAATATCTTCACGGCCAGAAGCCACCGGTTTACTATGGAGATTTGAAACCGGACAATCTGATGCTGTCAGATTCCGGAAAGCTGTACCTGGTGGATTTTGGAAGTGCTGTGTTTGGATACAGTAAACTTCAGAAAAACTGTATGGGGACAAAGGGCTTTGCTGCACCGGAGCAGTATGAGGGGAAAATGGATGCCACAAGCGATATCTATGCCCTTGGAAAAAATATTCGTGTTCTGGCAGGGAAAAACTGGTATAGGATTCTCTGGCAGATTCCCGGGCTTTTTCTGGTTGTAAAAAAATGTACCCGCAGACAGGAAAAAAACAGATACCAGAGCATGGAAGAGGTAAGAAAAGCTCTTGTGAACCTGCGAAAAAGAAAAGGACAGGGGAGAAGGTGCGTAGTGGCAGCATTGCTGACATCAGGATTTCTTGCGATAACCAGTGGGGTGATATTTTATCTGGAACAAAAGCCGGAGTTTCATGTTGCTTTGACAGAAGTTACACAGATGTACTATAATAAGGACTTTGCAGAAAAAGGCCTGGAGGCAGAGGCTTGTATACAGCTTGAAAAAGGACTTCAAAAATTGCAGGATCAGTATTCTGAAAAGGAGGCGCAGAGAAAGCTTCTTCTTTTGCTGGCTGCAAATGCGGAGCTTATGAAAGAATGGGAAAAAACAGCAGTATACTATGAACAGTTACTTTTGTATGATCCACAGTATCCGGAAGGCTATGCAAAATATGGGTTATTTCTGATACGCAGAGGGTTGGAAAGCGAAAGCAGGAGGCTGTGGGCTGCGTGGGAGAAAAACCGCGGGGAAGAATCCGGGGAAAAGAGCAGTGCATTTTTACTCTGGAAAGCAAAGCTTGGGAAAGGAGGAAATGGATGAGAAGAAAAAAGGCAGCCGCAGGCTTTCTTATACTGAGTTTGTGTGCTGGTGCTTCTTTACACAGAATCCAGGCTGGAAGTTTTGGCGGATTTGAAATCGATGTGGAGGAAGGGGCAGATAGCCAGCAGTGGAATGAGGAAGATATGGGAAGTGCCCAGGAGGGGGAAAATACAGAAGAAACTGGTTCCGATCAAAATACGACAGCCCCTTCTGGGGAAGAAGCTGCCGGAAGTGGTGTGGGAACGGAAAGCGCCGGAGGCGTAGGAAAAGAAAGTGCCGGAGGCGTAGGAAAAGAAAGTGCCGGAGGCGAAAGAACGGAAAGCACTGGAAGTGAAGGAACGGAAGGTGCCGGAGGTGAAAAAAATGGAAGTGCCGAAGGCGGAAGAGCGGAAAGCGCCGGAAGTGGAGAAACGGAAAGTGCAGGAGGTAAAAACGCTGGAAATACCGGAGGCGTAGGAACGGAAGGCACCGGGGGTAGAAAAATAGAAAGTGCTGGAAGTGGAGAAACGGAAGGTGCAGGAGGCAAAAATGCTGGAAATGTCGGAGGCGGAAATGCAGAAAGCACCGGAGGAAATGGAACGGAAAGTGCCGGAAACGATGGAAAGAATCTAAGTATATTGGAAGCGACTGCTGGAGCAGGCGGGAAGAAGAATCCGAAAAACGCTGACTCTGTGACGAACAGGGCAGGCAGAAATTCCAGCCAGCTGGTCGCTGGGGGCCCTGTGATCGCTTCCACTGGCATTTCTTTGCTATCAACACCATTAAAATATTATAACAATATTAACAATAATAAAAAGAAAGGCACAAAATACAAAGAAAAATATACAGAAAAAGAGATATTCCAGGATATAACAGAAAAAACTGAAAATGGTATGGTAAACATCACACTTTTTCAGGATGTGGACATAACCATAGTTTCTCTGCGTCTTAATGGACAGGAAGTTTCCTGGCACTGGGAAGAGGGAAAGATATTTCTGGACAGTCCGGTATCAAAGAAGAACAGTACTGTGGAGATGGCAGTTCTGGTAAATGGATCGCAGATCCTTTTTTCACCGGTCTGGAAGATCTTGTGATACAATATGTTAGAGCCTTTTGGAGGCACGCTCTAGAGAAAAGATAGAGATTCCTTTGTTAAGGTATAAGAAATACTTAACAAATGGAAGGAGCTTTGACAATGAGAAAACACAGAAAAGCAAAACAGCTGCTGTCTGTTGCAGCGGCGTTAAGTCTTATGGTAACTGGAACAGGAGTTACTGGCTGCGGTGGGACAAAAAAAGCAGGAGAAAATAGCGGGGGACAGGATTCCGAAAACTCTTCCAGGGCAATGGGGCGTTATCTGGAAGAGGAACTGCCAATGCCAGAGGAAACCAGTGAAATAGTAGATCTTCAGATTCAGGAGGACGGAACACTTGGAATGCTGGCCAGAACAGGAGATGGCAAGATACAGCTTTATAAAACTGCAGATCAGGGGAAAACATGGAAGGAAGAACCGGCATTGACTGAGCCGGAAAATGGTTTCTATGAAGCAGCCCTTGGAAAGAATGGAAGTGTTCTGGCTGATGAATATGTGGAAGGGGAAGATGAGTCTTCCTTAGGAACCATGAATTACTATTATTGTCCTGCTGGCGGTCAGATGAGGCAGTTGGATCTGTCTGCTCTTACAGGAGGTGCATTTCCTTTTAAAATGAAAATCGGTTCCAATGGAAATCTGTATCTTATGCTCTCCGGAAATGGCGTGCTGGAAATTAATCCAGATGATCAGACGGTAGTTCATGAATATGAGAAGGGAAAATATGTTGATTATATGAGTGTTACCTCAGAGTATCTGATTGTGATCACAGACGGTGAGGTGCATTATTATAATACAGAGACAGGAAAGCCAGTGGAAGGTGGAGATGCGCTGACTGCACAGCTGAAAAAAGATCCGAAAAATATAGAACAGGGAAATTCCTCGGGCAATTCGATCCTGTTTGTGGATGGAGACGAGAAAGATTCTTTGTTTTATGCAGACAGCAGTGGTCTGTACCGATATGTTTTTGGCGGAAATATGCTTGAGCAGCTTGTGGATGGAAGCCTGAATTCCTTAAGTGCGCCTGACAATAACTTTAAAACCATGACACAGGATGCAGATGGGAGATTTTACATCAGTGAAAATGATTTCAGCTCAGGTAGCGGAGAGGGAAAGGTAGTTGCCTTTACTTATTCCGCAGACACCCCTACAGTCCCGGACACAGAGCTTACGGTATATTCTCTGGAAGAGAACTCTAGCATTCGCCAGGCTGTTGTAATGTTCCAGAAAAAGTATCCGGATATTTATCTTACTCTGGAAACCGGAATGTCAGGAGAGGATGGGATTACCCGTACAGATGCTCTGAAAACCCTGAATACGGAGATTATGGCAGGAAAAGGACCGGATATCCTGATCCTGGATGGAATTTCGGCAGAAACTTATATAAAACAGGGAATGCTGGAAGATATCAGTGGGATTTTAAAAGATGCCGGGCTTCTTTCCAATATTCAGGAAGCGTATACAGAAGAGGATGGCAGTATTTATGCCATGCCTGTAAAATTCGGAATTCCTCTGATCGAAGGAAAAAAGGAAGACGTAACCTCTGTGACAGATCTTGTTTCTCTTGCAGATAAAGTGGAGCAGCATAAAGCAGAGTACGGACTTTCTGGCGAGTATTTTTACAAACTGCCGTTTGGATATTCCCTGTACGGCAGATTGCTTTTGGAGCAGCTTGCAGACGATAATTCTGCTTCCTGGATGAAAGACGATGGAACTTTGGATGAGGAGCAGATAAAAGAATTTCTGGAGCAGGCTGGACGGATTTACCAGGCTGGAAAAGACTGTGTGGAGGAACTGAAAAAAACATATCCTGACTATTTTGATGACAGCCAGCAGCCATCTTATTCCCGCTTTGCTGGAATTGGCGGTGATGTGCGGCTATTGCTTTTGGGTATGAATACATTTGCGGCAGGTGGAATCTTTTCCCCGTATGATTTTGCAATGGTGGACTCCATAGCACAGACAGATACGGATTTATCTTACCAGCTGTGGAATGGGCAGGTGGCAAATTGCTTCATTCCGGTGAATAAGGTGGGAATCTGTTCCGGTTCCTCCAAAAAGGAAGCATCTGAAAAATTTGTGGAATATCTGTTTTCCGAGGAAGGACAGCAGGTATCCAAAACAGATGGATTCCCTGTTGTGGAAAGTGTGTATGATGGAACTGCTTACTGGGATCAGGGGGCAGTGGGAACGGTGCTTTCCCAGGAAAGCAGCGAAAACAGCGAAACCGGGCAGATGATAACCTATGAAGTGAAGGTGCCAGAGGAGGAAAAGGTAAGCCAGCTGAAAAATCTCGGAAAGACCTTAACCACTCCAATTCTGGACAATGCCATCATTTTCAGTGCAGTGGCAGATGCAGGGGAAAAATATCTGAACGGGGAAATTGGTCTGGATGAGGCTGTAGCTGCGGTCATGCAGCAGGCAAATCTGTATCTGGCAGAATAAGCGTATAGGTTGGCAGAATATACAGGAAAGCGAAGGAGAAAAAGATGTTTGGAAAGCTGCACAGGGAAATGACGATTTTTGCAACAATAGTTACAGGGGGAATCCTGATCCTGATGGCCATTGCCTGCCTTGTAATCTCGGAGAGAGGACTTACCCGAAACAGCTATGAAAGATTTTTAAACAATGGAAATTCCTGCGTGGCTTACCTGGAAAATCAGAATATACTGTCCCATAAATGGATCCTTCAGTTAAAGGAGGAATATGGAATAGACATTCGGATATTGGACAATGGAAACAAACTCTATTTTGATAAACAGGAATTTCAGAAACAGACCAAAGATTCAGAACGTATGCTGGAAGAGGCTGCTGTAATTTCCAGGGAAGAGCAGGGACTGGATACGGAGTATACTGGAAATATTGCCTTTTCCAGAGATGCGTTTTTTGAGACAGAGGATTTTTATGCCTGTACAGCCTTGATCCCAAAAGAAAATGGAGTGATAAGTATGGTAGCCGTATATTCCCTGGAAGGTCTGAAGCAGCAGATTTTCCGCCAAAGAGTACTGTTTGGGGGACTGGTACTGACAGCATGGCTGGCTCTGCTTTTGTTTTCCTGGATCTTTACTGGCAAGATGCTGGGGCCACTGGAAGAGAACCGGAAAAAGCAGACACAGTTTATCGCATCGGCATCCCATGAGCTGCGTTCCCCTCTGGCTGTGATTCTTTCCAGCGTGCAGGTGATGGAAAAGGAACAAAAGGACAGGGAAAAAATGATTTCCATCATCAAAAGTGAGGGGGAGAGGATGTCCAGGCTGGTGGGCGATATGCTTGTTCTTGCGAATGCAGATAACAAATCCTGGAGCATTATGAAGTCGGAATGTGAACTGGATACCTTGCTTTTAAACGTGTATGAAAAGTATGAACCTATTTTTCGGCAGAAGAAGATTTCCCTGGAAATCCTTCTTCCAGAAGAGTCCATGTCTCCCTGCAAATGTGACAGCTCCAGAATCAGTCAGGTACTTGGGATTCTGCTGGACAATGGAGCAAGCTATGTGCCCTCAGGGGGAAAAATAAAAATCGGCGTGGAAGAAAAAGAAAAATATTTTGAGCTTTCTGTGGCAGACAATGGACCGGGGATCCCGGATGAAAACAAAGAAGCGGTGTTTGCGAGATTTTACCGGGAAGACCGTTCCAGAAAAGACAAGCAACATTTCGGACTGGGGTTATGTATTGCAAAAGAGATCGTAACATTGCATCGCGGAAGTATCCAGATTTGCGACACAAAAGGAGGTGGAAGTACCTTTCTTATAAAACTGCCCAAATAATGCAAAAAGTCTGCGCGTGATGCAGACTTTTTATGTAGGGGAAAATTAATGACAGACTTCCAGCTGATATCCTACTCCCCGGACTGTTTTTAGCACAAGGGTACTGTCCACAGCCTTCAGCCTTCTTCGCAGAAAGTGGATATAATTGTCCAGGTTTCCGTCTTCCACATCGGATTCCATTCCCCAGACCCTGGAGAGAAGAAGGTTTCTGGGAAGCACCTGTCCGGGATTTCGAAGAAATACTTCCAGCAGTGCGCTTTCCCGCCGGGAAAGGGTGCATTCTTTTTTCTCTTTGGAAAGGCGTCCGCATTCCGGCTCAAAAGAAACATCTCCAAGCTTTAGAAGATTTAAGTCTCCCCATTTGCCCGGGCGGCGCAGGATACTGTGGATCCTGGCCAGAAGCTCTTCAAAGGCAAAGGGCTTTACCATATAATCATCTGCTCCACAGTTAAGTCCTGTGACCTTGTCTGAAAGATCTCCAAGTGCAGTGAGAAAAATCACCGGAGTGGTGATGTGGGCATTTCGGGCTTCTTTTAAAACCTGAATGCCATCCATAGAGGGAAGCATGCGATCTAGAATGACCAGATCGTACATGTTTTCCTGCATATAATAAAGCCCTTCCGCACCGTCCGGGCAAATATCTACCGTAAAATTTTCTTTTTCAAGTCCAAGCTTTGTCAGCTGGGCCAGTTCTTTATCATCTTCTATGATCAGTATTCGCATAAAAACTCCTTCCGAATGTTCGAGAATTGCGAGAGCAGCTTCGCTGCGGAGCAATTTCTAACATTATTTTTGAGCGTGTTTGAAAAAGACAAATTGTGACGCGTATCTTGCCGAAAACCTTTTTCAGACACACTCTAAGATTGTACCACAGAAATCTCCAGAAAATCTCTAAAAGTATTCTGTTTTTTCAAATGCTCCATTAGAGAAAAAATAGAGACTCCTTTGCTATCTTTTTTTGCAGGGAAAAGAACAAGCCCTGTGCTACAGACAGAAAAGAGGTTTTATTGTGAAACAGAAACAGGCGCGAAAAGGAATCTTGTTTATTCTTCCAAGCTTTGTGGGAGTCTGTGTATTCTGGTTTATTCCATATGTAGATGTGATCCGCAGATCCTTTTTTGGAACTGTAAGCGGGAAATTTACAGGAATTCAGAATTATCAGAATCTGTTTTCCAATCAGGCATTTTTGCTTGCCGGAAAAAATACAGTACGTTTTTTCGGAGTCTGTATTCCTTTGCTGGTGGGATTGTCATTGTTGCTTGCTGTATGTCTGAATAGTTTGAAGGAGAAGGGAAAACAGCTGCTGAAAACCGCATTTTTGCTTCCTATGGCAATTCCGGTGGCTACCGTGGTGCTTCTATGGAAAGCCCTTTTTAATGGACATGGATTTTTGAACCATATACTGTCCTTTTTTTCCATAAAAGGTACAGACTGGCTGAACACAGATGCTTCCTTTGCAGTACTGGTGATCAGCTATATCTGGAGAAACCTGGGATACGACGTTGTTTTGTGGCTGGCCGGACTGATGGCAATTCCTCAGTCGCTCTATGAGGCAGCAAAGACAGACGGGGCAGGAGCATGGAAATGCTTTACCAGGATCACAGTGCCAAATCTTCTTCCCTCTTTGTTTACCATTGTGGTACTGTCGTTACTAAATGGCTTCAAAGTATTCCGGGAAGCTTATCTGGTAGCAGGAGATTATCCGCAGGAAAAGATGTATCTTTTGCAGCATGTGTTCAATAACTGGTACAGAGATCTTGCCATTGACAAAATGTCCGCAGGGGCTGTGGTCACCGGAGCTGTGAGCATGATATTGATTCATTTGCTGCAAAAAGCATGGGGGAGGAAGGATTAAATGGTGAAAAAAGGAATTACGTTTTTTCTGGTAATATTATCGTTGCTGTTTATATTTCCGGTTGTATTTCTGGCAGTAGGTTCCCTGATGGGGAAAAATGAACTGACAGAATTGCTGCGTCCGGTATTGGAAAGTGGAAATAAAGGATATGCGTCATGGAAAATCTTTCCACAGTATCCCACACTGAAAAATTATGTGGCGATACTCCTTGATTCCCCTGAATTTTTTATTATGTTCTGGAATTCGGTAAAGATTACCTTCGGAACCCTTTTGGGAGAGCTTCTGGTGGGAATGCCTGCTGCGTGGGGATTTGCCAAATATGATTTTCCGGGAAAAAAGATTTTGTTTTTTTTATATATCACACTGATGATGATGCCATTTCAGGTTATGCTTCTTGGCAATTATCTGGTGCTGGATCAGCTTGGGCTTCTGGATTCGCTTTGGGGGATCATCCTTCCGGCGGCTTTTTCTACATTCCCCGTATTTATTATGTACCGCTTTTTCGAAAGCATCCCCCTGGCGCTTCTGGAAGCGGCAAGGATTGACGGCGCAGGTGAGCTGAGGCTTTTTTTTATGATAGCCCTCCCCTTAGGCTCCCCTGGCGTCATTTCTGCCATAGTGCTTGGTTTTCTGGAATACTGGAATCTCATTGAGCAGCCTATGGTATTTCTGAAAACAAAAGAATTGTGGCCGTTGTCCTTGTACCTTCCGGCAATTGATGCAGAACAGGCTGGAAGAGCCCTGGCAGCTTCTGTAATTGCCCTTGTTCCTGCAACGCTGGTATTTTTTTCCGGACAGGATTATCTGGAACAGGGAATCTTATCTACAGCAGTGAAGGAATGATCTGCAGACGGGCGGGCTAAAAAAGAAAAAATCCCGGTTTTTAATGTGACCGATGACAATGGAGAATGACATGAGAAAAAAAGTGATACATGCTGCTGCGGCATTTCTGATCATAATGTTGATTTTTACGGTACTGTCAAGGGCAGCAGACTCTGTAAATGTAATACAGATTCAGATCAAAAGTCCGTCAAATCAGATGGTGACCCATGTGGTGAAAGGAAATGGAAAAGTGGAAGGCAGCAAAGAGCTGGCTGTGTTTGTGCAGGAGAATCTGCAGATCGAACAGGTGCTGGTGCAGGCCGGACAGGAAGTAAAAAAAGGAGAGATCCTTCTGACCCTTACCGGGGAAAGCATTCAGGGGGCCATAAAAGAACTGGAAAATAAAGAGAAGACACTGGAGGGCCAGATAAAGGATCTGGAAAGCCAGGAAAGAGTAAACAGACAAAAACGTGCCTCTGATCAGGCATGGGCAGGAAATTCCTACGGCCTTGCAGTGCAAAGCGGAAATGTATCTGTGGACAATGCAAGAGCAGAAGTACAGGCGGCCCAGGAAAAGCTGGATGAGTTTTACCGGCAAAAAGAAGAAAAAAATGAGATTGCAGGTTTCACCGGGGGAGCCGCGCCGGAGGAAGGATTTGGAGATGGGGAAACCTCCGGAGAGAACTTTTCAGAAGATTCCAGTGAAGCTTCCCAGGGAAATGAAAGCGACAGTTCTCAGGAAGAACAGGCCTTGCAGGATAGTCTGCGGGCAAGCCAGGAGGCCTTGAATGAAGCCATTGCAGGGAGAAACCAGACTTTGGCCGGCGCAGGGAAAACGGTTGCAGACGCAAATCTTCCCCAGGCATCGGACAGCACACTGGAAAATACCAGAAGAGAGCTGGAAACAGTTCAGGAAGATAAGGAAAAGCTTACAAATCTTCAAATGGCAGAGGGACAGGTGAGCGCTCCGGCAGATGGAGTGGTGAAAAGTCTGTCTGTACAGACCGGAGATCTTACTGGAGTGACAGCAGCGGCAGTTTTGTATCCTTCTGACGGGACACTTCGGATGAAGGGAACCATATCCAGCGAGGATCTGAAATATGTGGAGGAAGGAATAGAGGTTCAGATGACAGATTATAACAATAATGATATTTCTGGCACTACAGTAGAATCTGTCACGGAAAATGAACAGGATAGTGACAGCCGGGATCTGTCCGTTGTGATTCCACAGGGAAGTGCTGCAATTGGGCAGAATGTGGAATTTTCCATTTCAAAGGATGCTGGCCCCTATGATTGCTGTGTCCCTTTATCTGCTGTTTATGAGGAAAGTGGAAAAAATTATGTGTACACGATAGATACGGAAAATACGGTTCTGGGATCTGTGATGGTGGTAAGGAAAACAGAAGTGACAGTAAAAGATAAAAACCAGACAGTAGCAGCTTTGGATGGGGGTAGTATCTCCTCCGGGCAG
>CAKRRX010000073.1 GCA_934394595.1 uncultured Blautia sp.
TCCTCCAAATATTCGAAATCCGCTGATTTACTACGTAAATCGCTACTTTCTCATATTTGGCGTGTCCCAAGTTCAAACGCCTTATCGTGCAAGCACGAACGGCTTTTTGACCTTTTGACACTGGTATCATATTATAATTTTAAAATTATAATAACTATAAAAATATATGTATTTGATTATATTATAGCGTATATATATAATGATATCAAGTCAGAGGCAAAATACCTTTTGACTCTAACATCATGTAAAAGAAATGGAGAGAGATATATAATGAGTCAGCAGGAATACCGTACAGAGAAAGATTCAATTGGTACCAAACATGTACCGGAGAATGTGTATTATGGAGTGCAGTCATTAAGAGCAGCAGAGAATTTCCATATTACAGGTCTTGCCATGCATCCGGAGATCATCAACAGTCTTGCCTATATTAAAAAAGCAGCTGCAATTACAAACTGTGAGGTAGGGCTTCTGGACAAAAAAAGAGCACAGGCAATTGTTCAGGCATGTGATGAAATTCTGGAAGGCAAATTACATGAGGACTTTATTGTAGATCCTATCCAGGGAGGTGCCGGAACCTCTTTAAACATGAATGCAAATGAGGTAATCGCAAACAGAGCCACAGAGATTCTGGGTGGAAAAAAAGGCGATTATGATGTGGTAAACCCAAATGATCATGTAAACTGTGGACAATCAACCAATGACGTAATTCCTACTGCAGGAAAAATGACTTCCCTTCGTCTTCTGAAAAATCTGAAAAAAGAACTGATGAGATTACACACTGTTCTGGATAAAAAGGCAGAAGAGTTTGACGGAGTTATCAAAATGGGAAGAACACAGCTTCAGGATGCAGTGCCCATCCGTCTTGGGCAGGAATTCAAAGCGTACAGTGTTGCAGTGCTTCGCGATATCAATCGTATGGACAAGGCAATGGATGAAATGAGAACCCTGAATATGGGCGGAACTGCTGTTGGAACCGGTCTGAACGCAGATGAGTCTTATCTTCGCAGAATTGTACCAAACCTCAGCGAGATTTCTGATATGGAGCTGGTACAGGCTTATGACCTGATTGATTCCACACAGAACCTGGATCCCTTTGTGGCTGTTTCAGGCGCTGTAAAAGCATGTGCAGTAACCCTGTCTAAAATTGCCAATGATCTGCGGCTGATGTCCTCAGGCCCAAGAGCGGGATTTGGAGAAATCAATCTCCCGGCAAAACAGAATGGTTCTTCTATTATGCCGGGAAAAGTTAACCCAGTTATTCCGGAAGTAGTAAATCAGGTTGCATTTAATGTAATTGGAAACGATGTAACGATTACAATGGCGGCAGAAGCCGGTCAGCTGGAGCTGAATGCATTTGAACCGATCATCTTCTATTGTCTGTTCCAGTCCATTGATACCCTTGGTTATGCAGTGCAGACATTTGTGGATAACTGTGTGTCAGGAATCACTGCAAACGAGACAAGATGCCGCTATTTTGTAGAAAACAGTGTTGGAATCATAACAGCTATCTGTCCTTATGTAGGTTATCAGGAAGCTGCTGAAATTGCGAAAGAAGCCATTAAGACAGGAGAATCTGTGAGAAAATTGATCATACAGAAAAGGCTTCTTTCAGAAGAACAGATGAATGAGATCATGGATCCTGTGCAGATGACAGAGCCGGGAATTTCTGGGAAAAAATAATATTAAAAGGAGAAGTTAGTGTGGAAAGAATTTTTGACACTAACTTCTTTTTATGTGTATAATCAAATGAGTGTTAAAAGGTCTTTTGCCACTCATTTGATACCCGGATTGCTACGCAGCTACTTTTGACCTTTTGACACTGGTACCATATAATTACTATGAAAAATCCAGCAGGAGGTGTGTGCAGTGCAGCGGGAACTATTGGAACAGCTTCGTGAAATTACAGATGAAGAGAGAAGAATTCTTAATGGGGAGGCAGAAGTGGACAAGGATCTTTACACATCAGGAAGCGATTTTACCATTGACAGCAGAAAGATGCTGGAAGAGGGAAAACTGATCGCAGTAAGGACTCATACACGCTTTGTGCATTTTCCGGTACACCGGCATAATTATGTGGAAGTTCTGTATGTATGTGAGGGCTCTCTGACCAATATCATAGACGGCAAGCAGGTGGTGGTAAAAAAAGGAGAACTCCTTTTTCTGAACCAGTTTACCCATCATGAGATCCTGGCAGCTGGAAAAAACGACATTGCCATCAATTTTATGATCCTGCCGGAATTTTTTGATGTGGCCTATTCTATGGCTGGAAATAATAATGTGCTGGCAGATTTTCTGGTAAATGTTTTGCGTCAGGATGCCAGACAGGAGCAATATCTTTATTTTAAGGTCTCAGAAGTGCTGCAGATCCAGAATCTTCTGGAAAATATGATTTATTCTCTCGTGACAGGAAGAGGCGACCAGAACCGGATCAATCAGACCACCATGGGGCTGATTTTCTTGTATCTGCTGGATTCAGTCCAGTATGTGGAAATGCGTTTACCAAATCAGTACGAAAATATGATCTCCATGACGACCCTGGATTATATTGAGCAGAAATACCGGAATGCAACTTTGACAGAGCTTTGTGATATGCTCCATCTTCCCATGCATGTGCTGAGCAAAATGATCAAAAAGACTACAGGATTTAATTTTAAAGAGCTTTTACAGAGAAAGCGATTGAATAAAGCTGTAGAGCTGATGTGTGATACGGATCTTCCCATCAGTGATGTGATCGCAGCTGTGGGATACGAGAATAACAGCTATTTTCACAGGGTGTTTAAGGAACGCTATCATATGACTCCCAGGGCGTTTCGGATGGAGAACGGAGGCAGAGCCAGGGTAAGACTGTAGAAGTGGAAAATTTGCGAAAATCATCCGGCTATTTCAGAAAAAAATAACAAAAAAATTTATAATTTATTCAAAAAGTTTTTTTGAATTGTTTAGAAATAGTTGACATTTAATTCGAAAAAAAATACAATAAACATAACGTTTAAGATTTTTCCGGCAGAAAAAGAGAAAAATCCAAGGCAAATCTAATATCAAGGAGGAAGTAAAATGAAAAAAATGTGTAAGAAAATGGTCAGCCTTCTTCTTGCGGCAGTGATGGTACTCACTATGACAGCCTTCGCTTCTGTTGTTTATGCCGCTGACGAGGACAACGTAGAAGTTGATCCTGATTTCAAAATTGGTGTCATTCTTGTAGGTGATGAGACAGAAGGATATTCCGCAGCTCATATTGCAGGTGTCAAGGAAGCTGCTTCAGAGCTTGGCCTTGATGACAGCCAGATCATCTGGAAATACAAAGTTCCGGAAGATTCCAGCTGTTATGACGCAGCAATCGACCTTGTGGGACAGGGATGCAATATGGTTGTAGGAAACAGCTATGGTCATCAGACTTATCTGGTACAGGCTGCTCAGGAATATCCGGATACCACATTTGTTTCCATGACAGGTGATTTTGCAGCAATCAGCGGATGCGAGAATCTCAAAAATGCATTCACAAATATTTATGAAGCACGTTATGTATCCGGTGTTGTAGCTGGTCTGAAACTGAAAGAGATCATGGAAGATGGCACTCTTACAGAAGAGACACAGCCAGACAGCTTTGATGCAGACGGTAATGTTAAGGTCGGTTATGTAGGAGCATTCAGCTATGCAGAGGTTGTTTCCGGTTATACCGCATTCTACCTTGGTGTTAAGAGCGTTGTTCCGAATACTGTAATGGAAGTAAAATACACCAATTCCTGGTTTGATATTGACAAAGAGGGTGCAGCAGCTGAGGCTCTGATCGCAAATGGCTGTGTGATCATCGGACAGCATGCAGATTCCACAGGCGCTCCTGCAGCTACACAGAAACTTCATGACGATGGCAAGATCTGCTACTCTGTAGGATATAACATTGATATGCTTGAGACTGCTCCTACAGCAGCACTTACATCTGCTACCAACAACTGGGCAGTATATTACAAACACGCTATCGCAACTGTAATGGGCGGCGGTGATCTTGAGCAGGATTGGTCTGCTGGATATAATGATGATGCAGTAGGAATCACAGAGCTTGGTGAGTCCTGTGCAGAAGGAACAGCAGATTACGTTGCTGATGTTGAGAGCAAGCTGAAAGATGGTTCTCTTCAGGTATTTGATACCTCTACATTTACAGTAGGCGGTGAGGAAGTTACCACTGCACCGGTTGATCTTTCCTTTATGGATTACTCCACAGATCCTGCAACTGTTGTATATCAGGGCGAGACTGTTGAGGCAATCGAGGACGGACACTTTGCAGAATCTACATTCAGAAGTGCGCCATACTTCACACTTCGTATTGATGGAATCACAGAGGATGCAGAAGCTGTAGAGTAATTTACGATACAGTATATAAACTGTCTGTGAACAGCAATCACGGATTACATGAATCCAAAAGGGGAGCTTTTAAACAGCTTCCCTTTTATTTACGCGAGTTATAAATCAGGTAAGTATAAGAGAATTCCTGATCACTGCTGCCATAGCGGACAGGACTCGCATGGACAACAAAAACGGGAAGGGAGGCACAACACTTTGGAATATGCCATTCAGTTAAAAAATGTTACCAAAACATTTGGAAAAGTTGTTGCCAACAAAAATGTCAGTCTTGATGTGAAAAAAGGCGAGATCCTCTCCCTTCTGGGAGAAAATGGAAGTGGTAAGACTACCCTGATGAACATGATTTCCGGTATCTATTTTCCGGATTCTGGTGAGATCATGGTAGATGAAAAAAAGGTAGAGATCCGCTCTCCAAAAGATGCATACGACCTGGGAATCGGTATGATCCATCAGCATTTTAAGCTGATCGATGTGTTCAGCGCTACGGAGAATATCGCACTTGGTCTTGATAAGAAGCAAAAATTTGACCTGAAAGAGGTCAGAAAAAAAGCCCAGGCAATCTGTGACAAATATCACTTTGACCTGGATTTAAACCAGAAGGTTTATGAGATGAGTGTATCTCAGAAACAGACTCTGGAAATCGTGAAGGTTCTTTACAGAGGTGCAAACATCCTGATCCTGGACGAGCCTACAGCAGTACTGACACCGCAGGAGACGGCCAGACTTTTTGAGGTGATCCGGAACATGAAAGCAGATAACAAGTCTGTTATCATTATCACACATAAGCTTCATGAGGTTCTGGAAATCTCAGACCGTGTAGCAATCCTGAGAAAAGGAGAATACATAGGTACCGTAGATACCTGTGATGCTACTGAGAATTCTCTTACAGAGATGATGGTAGGCAAGAAGGTAGAGCTGAATATTGCACGCTCTGCTCCTGTAAATCCTGTGAAACGTCTTGCAGTTTCCCATCTGACGGTTTACAACCGCGAGGAGGTGAAGGTGCTGGATGATGTCAGCTTTGATGTTTATGGCGGTGAGATCCTGGGAATCGCAGGAATTTCCGGAAATGGACAAAAAGAGCTTCTGGAGGCCATTGCAGGACTTCAGATCACAGCACAGGGCAGCAGTATTGAATTCTATGAGCGCGGCAGGGAAAACCAGCCTCTTGAGCTGGTTGGAAAAACACCAAAGAAGATCCGCGATGCAGGTGTCCATCTTGCATTTGTTCCGGAAGACCGTCTTGGAATGGGATTGGTAGGTTCTATGGGCATGACGGGAAATATGCTTTTGAAGAGCTATGGAAAAGGAGCATCCCCTATTACGGATATGCGTACACCAAGGAAAATGGCAGAGAAGGTAAAGGATGAGCTTGAGGTTGTTACTCCAAGCCTGAATACCCCTGTATCCCGTCTTTCCGGTGGAAATGTACAGAAGGTCCTGGTAGGACGTGAGATCGCAGAGGCGCCTACTGTTTTGATGACTGCCTATGCAGTACGAGGACTTGACATCAATACATCCTACACCATCTATAATCTTCTGGATGAAGAGAAAAAAGAAGGCGTGGCAGTGGTGTATGTAGGTGAGGATCTGGATGTTCTTATTGATCTTTGCGACCGTATCCTGGTACTGTGCGGCGGTAAAGAAAATGGTATTCTGGATGCCAGAACTACCACAAAAGAAGAAGTGGGTCTGCTTATGACAAATCTTCGGAAGGAGGGGAAATAAATGAGTGATGTAAAAACAAAAGAACCTCTGGTCCGGATCATCAAGCGTGACAGAAGCAGCTTCGGTTATAAGGTATGGGTTCGCGCAGCTGCCATTATCCTGGCACTTGTGGTGGATGCAATATTTATCTACAGCGTAACCGGACTGAATCCCTTATCTGTATATGGGGTTATGCTTAATGGTACTTTTATGACAAGCATCCGTTTTTCCTGGGCAATGCGAGATCTGGTCACACTTTTGTGTATCGGTATCGCTCTTGCACCGGCATTTAAAATGAGGTTCTGGAATATTGGTGCAGAGGGACAGGTTCTTATAGGCGGTCTTGCCACTGCTATGGTTATGGTAAAATGCGGACAGAATCTTCCGACACCGGTGCTTTTTCTGGTAATGTTCCTTACAAGCATCATTGCAGGTGGTCTGTGGGGATTTATCCCGGCTGTATTCAAAGCATACTGGAATACAAATGAGACACTTTTTACCCTGATGATGAACTATGTAGCCACCAGCATTGTCGCATGTATGACAAACATTCTCCGTGGAAAGGCTTCCAGCCTTGGAAAACTGAATATGTCCACACAGGCAGGCTGGTTTCCACAGTTTCTGGGACAAAGATATAATATTAATATCCTGATCGTCCTGATCCTGATGTTAGTGATGTTCTTCTATCTGAAATATTCCAAACAGGGTTATGAGATTACAGTAGTAGGAGAATCTGAGAATACAGCAAGATATGCCGGAATCAATGTAAAATGGGTAACCATTCGTACTATGATCATCTCCGGTGCTATCTGCGGACTGGTAGGATTTCTGATCGTAGCCGGAAGAGACCAGACCATTTCCACCACATCTGCCGGTGGAAACGGATTTACCGCAATTATCGTTGCATGGCTTGCAAAGTTTAACACTTTTTACATGGCACTTATTTCCTTCCTGCTGATCTTCCTTTCAAAAGGTGCAGCAGAGATTGCTTCCGCATACAGCCTGAATGATTATGCGGCAAGTATTATCGAAGGTGTGATCCTGTTCTTTATCCTTGGAAGTGAATTCTTTATCAACTATAAGATGATTTTCCGTGGTTCCAAAAAGGAGGTGCACTAAATGAGTAATCTGATTGCATGGATCATCCGGGCTATTCCCTTTGGAACGATCATCATGTTTGGCTCCATGGGTGAGATCACCACTGAAAAATCCGGAAACTTAAATCTTGGTGTTCCGGGAATTATGTATCTTGGCGGTTTTGCAGGATTTGCAAGCTCCTATTTCTATGAGAAGAATTCTGCAGATCCCAAAGGCTGGATCTGTGTGATCCTGGCACTTTTGGCTGCTATTGTGGCTTCTATGCTGGGTGGATTGATCTTCAGCTTCCTCACCATTACCCTTCGTGCAAACCAGAACGTAACGGGTCTTGCACTTACCACCTTTGGTATGGGTGTTGCCAATTTCTTTGGTGTATTTATCCTCAACGGTGCAAGTTACACAGCAGCGCCTCTTGCCTATGCCTCTTTTTCAAAGAAGATCCCATTTTTGTCAAGTAAACTGGGAATCTTAAGTAAAACCGTTTTCTGCTATGGATTTCTGGTATATGTGGCTATTGTTCTTGCTGTAGTTCTTCATTATGTGCTGAACAAGACAAGAGTGGGCCTGAATCTTCGTGCTGTAGGTGAAAATCCCGGAACAGCAGACGCTGCCGGAATCAATGTAACCAAATACAAATATCTGGCAACTTGTATCGGTGCAGGTATTTCCGGAATCGGCGGTTTATATTATGTACTGGATTACAATCAGGGAATCTGGGCTACCACAGGGCAGATCGAGGCTCTTGGCTGGCTGGCAGTTGCACTGGTTATTTTTACTACCTGGAAGCCGTTAAATTCCATCTGGGGCGCCTACCTGTTTGGTATGCTTTACTGGCTGTACCAGTTCCTTCCAAGTATTCTTGGCATTAAGGTGGCTAGCTACATCACAGATCTGATCCAGATGGTGCCTTATGTGGTTACCATCGTGGTTCTGGTTGTGGTAAGCTTCCGGAAGAAGAAAGAAAATCAGCCTCCGGAAAGTCTGGGACTTTCCTATTTCCGCGAGGAGAGATAAAGGCTATTATAAATCCCTGACAGGGAAAAGACCGGAAACGGCCTGGAACTGTCAGGGATTTCTTTTTGTGAAAAAACAGTGATCTGGCAAAAGAAAGTTTACATCTTATTGCAAAAATGTTATATTAGTGTTAAATAAGCGGAGATTTGCGGTCATTATTTCAACTAAGTAGAAAGGAAAATGCAAAAAATGAAGAAAAGATATTTACTTGCTGCAATTGCGGCAATGACAATGCTGGCAGGCTGTGGAGATGATTCTTCCAAAGATACAAAAGAAGAGACCACCCAGGAGGCAGCAGATAACAAGGAATCTGAGGATGGAGATGAGATGGAAGCCCTGGATGAGGATTCCAGCCAGAACGCAGAGGAAGACATGACAAATGAGGATGGAGAGGTCATTGACGCAGAGGAAGAGGATGTCCAGCTGGATCCCATTACCCCATCTGATTACCTGGTAAAGAATGTGGATGATTATGTGAAATTAGGAGATTATGACGGCATCGAGGTGACCAAGTATACTTACGAGATCACAGATGATATGGTGCAGGAGGAAATTCAGGAGGAACTGACAGATGCAGGAGAAGAAGCTTCCACAGATGCACCATCAGAAGACGGGGATACCGTGTATCTGAATCTCACCAGCAAGGTGGAGGGAGAAGATGAGGACAGTGAGCCGGAAGAGACCTTTGTCACTCTTGGACAGGAGGAATACGGAGCTGATTTTGACAAGGAGCTTACAGGCGTATCCACAGGAGATACCAAAGAATTTTCCATCACTTTCGGAGATGATATCTGGGAAGAAAGCTGGATCGGAAAGAAAGTAGACTTCACCGCAGAGGTGACAGATGTGACCAGAACTGACATTCCGGAATATACAGATGACTATGTAAAAGAAAATTGCGGTTACGACAGCAAGGAAGAATATGAGGCAGCAGTGAAGGAGTATCTGGAATCTTCTTATGAAGACCAGAGCTATTACGATGAAATAGAGGCCATGATGACAGAATGCCTGAACCGTACTGAATTCTCAGGATATCCGGACGATCTGTTTGAGAGCTGCAAAGAGGAGGCAATGTCTACTTATTCCATGTTTGCAGGTGAGGACGGAGACATAAGCGATGTGCTGGATATGTTTGGAATCACAGAGGATGATATCAAAAGCGAGGCAGAGAATCTGGTGAATCGCAGATTGTTTATCAGCGCTTATGCACAGGCAAATGACATTACTGTCACAGAAGAGGAATACATGGATTATGTGAAGGAAACGGCTGACTATTATGGGGAAAATGCAGCTGATTTTGAAGAGATGTACACCAGAGCCACCATTGTAAATGCTCTTTATGAGGATAAGGTGACTGCAAAGATCCTGGAAAGTGCAAAAGTGACAGAAACTCCGTACACAGGAGAGGACGCTGAGGATGACCTTTCTGAGGACGACACTATGGAAACAAAACTGGATGATATGGAAATTGTAGAAGAAGGTGAAGAGGGAATCGCAGAGTAGTTTTTTGATAAATTCGATTTTAAATTATTTTTAAGCTTTTCATTTTGTAATAGTTATGATATAGTATAGGGTACGCGACAATGGACGGACAGCATTCTGAGAGAGGCTTCAGAAGGTTTGTTCGCCCATTTGTTATAAAAAGCCAAAGTGAAAATGGTAATGTAAAGGAGGAACAAGATGAAATTTTCAGAAATGCCGTACAGCCGCGTGGATTTTCCCGCAGTGCTTGCGCAGGGAAAAGAAATCATCAGCCGTGCTTCCCAGGCGAAAAGTGGAGAAGAGCAGTTTGAAATTCATCAGGAATTTAACAAGCTGGTAGATCATGTAAGCACTCTTTACACAATCGCACATATTCGCAGAGACGGGAATGTAGCAGATGAGTTTTACGAAGGAGAGAATGCTTATTATGATGAAATGCTTCCTCAGCTCACTGCATTGGGAAATGAGTATCAGAAGGTACTTTTTGCTACTCCATATCGTGCGTATATGGAAGAGAAGATCGGACCGGTTGCATTTAAATCTATGGAACTGGAGATGAAGAGTTTTAACGACAGCCTGATTCCCCTTATGCAGGAAGAGAACTCACTGTCTACCCGTTACAGAAAGCTGATTGCTTCTGCAAAGATCATGTGGGAGGGAGAGGAATTGAATCTTTCCCTTATGAGCAAACACATGCGTTCATCAGATCGTGATACCCGTAAGAGAGCATGGGCTGCTTATGCCGGTTTCTTTGAGGAAAATCAGGATGAGCTTGATGAAATCTATGATCTGCTGGTAAAGAACCGTACCAAACAGGCACAGATGCTTGGCTTCGAGAATTATATTGATATGGGATATTGCCGTATGAACCGTAATTCCTATACCAAGGATGATATTCAGAAGCTTCGTGACCAGATCAAGACTGTGTTTGTACCCCTTGCTTCAAAGATGCATAAGAACCGTCAGGCACGTCTTGGGGTAGAGCAGCTTCATTACTACGATATCGGCGTATATTTCCCACAGGGAGATCCGGCTCCTATCGGCACACCGGAGGAGATTCTTGAAAGCGGTCGTAAGATGTACACAGAGATGTCTGTTGAGACAAAGGATTTCTTCAACATGATGATGGAGAATGAGCTCTTTGATGTATTCGGACGTAAAAATAAGGCTACAGGCGGTTATATGACTGAGCTTCCGGATTACGGTGTACCATTTATTTTTGCAAACTTTAATGGAACAAGCGGTGATGTGGATGTTATTACACATGAGTGCGGCCATGCTTTCCAGAGTTATGTGGCAGGTAAGGATCCCATCACAGATCATTACCGTTATCTGACTATGGAAACAGCGGAAATCCATTCCATGTCCATGGAATTCTTTGCAGAGCCATGGATAGAGCTTTTCTTCGGAGAAAGAGGCGATGATTACCGTAAGATGCATCTGGAAGACGCAATTGATTTTATTCCCTATGGAACTATGGTAGATGAATTCCAGCATATTGTATATGGTAATCCAGAGATGACCCCGAAGGAACGCCGGGATGCATGGAATCAGCTTGAGAAGGAGTACCGTCCGTTCCTGGATGCAACGGGATGCAGATTCCTGGAAGATGGAAGATACTGGCAGAGACAGCATCATATTTATGAGTCTCCATTCTATTATATTGATTATGTGCTGGCGCAGATCTGCGCGATCCAGTTTAAGATCCGTATGGAGAAAGATCATGATGGAGCATGGGCTGATTATATGAAACTCTGTGAGCTTTCTGCAAGTGATTTCTATCCCTCCATGCTGAAACAGGTGGGGCTTACCGTTCCTTTTGAAGAAGGATGCATTCAGAAAATTGTTGATGAGCTGGACAAGAAGCTTGACTGAAGAGCTTTAAAGTGTGAAGAATGTGGAAAATGGCAGGAAAGTTGAGGCTGACTTGTGAAAAAATATGGGAATGATTACCGCCAGAGCGGGAAACAATTTGAATATACCGGGAAGTGGTATGGCGGGAAGCTGTCTGTGAATCAGCTGAAAAACCATGGTATTTTTTATACAGGATTTATGGCAGGAATATTCTTGATCTATGCAGCCAGTCTTATGCTGAACAATGCAGGAAACAGGATTTTCTGGATCCTGCTTCCTTATATGGTGATGATCTTCCCTGTTTCCTATGGCATTATGGGAGGGATATCCCTTGTCCGCTTTTGTCAAAAAAAGAACAGAGGAGAGAAATCCCAGGTGGTGATCCCTGAGGAACATACCGAACATATGACCCGTGCTGAATATGAGAAGGGAATCAGAAGAACGGTAAGATGCAGTATGACTGTTGTGGGATTATCACTTTTCACCTGCTTTGCAAATCTTATTTTTATGGTCCAGGGAAAGGGAAAACAGTCCCTTGGAGCTGACTTATTGTTCGAAATAGCTGTGGTCACGATTTTAGTGCTGGGAAGTGTTACAGCTGTACAAAGTTGGCGAATTAAAGCAGATTTTACAATTTTTGAGTGAAAAACTATCATTTTTTAACAAAAATGGACAAAATTCCAGACATAATTTGCGAGTTAACTATTGCACATGTAATAAAACATGGTAAAATAGAAAGGCATAAGGCAACTTTTTTTCAGGTTGTCTGCAGTAGCTGACCTCATGAGTCTTAAGCAGGCTCTGATGAATAGTTACAATAAAATATCTCAAAAAGGAGGATATGATATGAGCAAGAAGAAGTTAATGGCCCTGTTATTATCA
>CAKRRX010000074.1 GCA_934394595.1 uncultured Blautia sp.
GGAAAGAGATGCTCCCAATGCGGTCTGATCCTGAAATCAAGAAAGGTTATCAAAGCGACCGGACACAAAGAAGTGGTGATTCCGGCAGTGGCAGCCACACAGGGACATACCGGGCTTACCGAAGGAAAGAAATGCTCTGTATGCGGTGAGATTCTGGTAGCCCAGAAAGAAATACCGGCACTTCCGATTCTTGTTACCAAGGTAAGCTTAAGCGCCAAATCTTCCGCTAAAATTGCGGCAGGAAAGAAAGTACAGCTTGTAGCCTCTGTTGCTCCGTCAAATGCAGAAAACAAAGCAGTTACCTGGAAATCCAGCAACAAAAAGGTTGCAACTGTAAATGCAAATGGTCTTGTGACCATGAAGAAAAATGCAGGCGGAAAGACAGTCGTGATCACAGCAACTGCAAAAGACGGAAGCAAGGTATATGGAAAGATCAAGCTTACCTGCATGAAAGGAACTGTGAAGAAAATCACCGTTTCTGGAAAGAAAACAGTGAAAGCCGGAAAATCCGTTACACTGAAAGCAAATGTAACAGCATCTGCAAAAGCAAACAAAAAGGTTGCATGGAGTTCCAGCAACAAAAAGCTGGCTTCTGTAAGCTCAAAGGGCGTTGTAAAGACCTTTAAGGGAAAGAAAGGAACTGTGAAGATCACAGCAAAAGCTCTTGATGGTTCCGGTAAGAAGGCAACATTTAAGATTAAAATCAAATAATTATCGATTTACAGAAAATACATATTTAATTCACAGAAAATACATATTTATATGATATCTATTTAAATATCCGAGTCGAATATGTATATTGGTTATAGCGCAAAGGTTGCGTCATGAACATGACGCATAAAAGAGAATCTGGTGTGAATCCGGAACGATGCCGTCACTGTGTAAGGGAGCTGCTTCAGAGCCCACTGGGAGACCGGGAAGGGGAAGCAGCGATGAACGAAGTCAGGAGAACTGCCTTGGCGTGGAATTGTGGATCTGCGGTACACAGAACCTGTATTCTCATAGCATACATAGTGATCCTGTTATTGGGAAGAAATGTGTTTATGAGGAAAGTGCAGTCGCAGAAAATGCGACTGCTTTTTTATGCATGATTCAATCCGGAAATACAGGAAAAAAGAGGAAAATGAAATGAAAAGAAAATCTTTATTAGCACTGCTTCTTGCAGCTTCTATGGCAGCAAGCATGACCGTAGCAACTGGATCTGTTGCATTTGCAGAGACAGAGGAGGCTACAGAGGAGACAGCAGACGACGCTGAAGCAGCAGACGATGCAGAAACAGCAGATGATGCAGAAGCAGCAGACGACGCTGAAGCAGCAGATGATGCAGAAACAGCAGATGAAGTAGTAGCACTTACTGACGCAGACGATGCAGAAGCAGCGAATGATGCAGAAGCAGCAGATGACACAGCAGATGCAGATAAGGAAGCCGCTGATAAAGTAGCAGCACTTATTGACGCAATTTATGTTCAGGAGAGAACAGATGATACAGACGCACAGTGCAAAGAAGCAAAAGAAGCATGGGATGCTCTTACAGACGCTCAGAAAGAGCTGGTAGAGGGTGAGGAAGCAAGCCCGGAATACTTCGGACGCGACACAGGAGACGCTTCCAAGGATGATCCTCGCAATCAGGATGAAATCGGTGAGAATGAACTTCTGGTAGTTAGCTTTGGTACTTCTTTCAATGACAGCCGTGCAGAGGATATCAAAGGAATCGAGGATGCTCTTGCAGAAGCATTCCCGGATTGGTCTGTAAGAAGAGCATTTACTGCTCAGATCATCATCAACCATGTACAGGCAAGAGATGATGAGCATATCGATAATATGCAGCAGGCTCTTGACCGTGCAGTAGCAAACGGAGTTAAGAACCTTGTTGTTCAGCCTACACACCTTATGCATGGCGCTGAGTATGATGAGATGGTAGAAGCAATCAATGAGTACAGCGATAAATTTGAGTCTGTAGCAATCGCAGAGCCAATGCTTGGAGAGGTTGGAGATGACGCTACTGTTATCAATGAGGACAAGGCTGCTGTTGCTCAGGCAATCACAGATGAGGCAGTAAAAGCGGCCGGATATGACAGCATGGAAGCTGCTGCAGAGGATGGAACAGCATTCGTATTCATGGGACATGGAACTTCCCATACAGCAAACGTAACTTACAATCAGATGCAGACTCAGATGGACAAGCTTGGTTTCACAAACGCATTCATCGGTACTGTAGAGGGTGAGCCGGAAGACACCGCTTGCGATGTGGTAATCGACAAGGTAAAAGATGCTGGATTCAAGAAAGTAATCCTTCGTCCGCTTATGGTTGTTGCCGGTGACCATGCAAACAATGATATGGCTGGAGATGATGACGATTCCTGGAAGAGCATGTTCGAGGCTTCCGGAGATTTCGATTCTGTTGACTGCCAGATCGAGGGTCTTGGAAGAATTGACGCTGTTGAGCAGCTCTATGTAGCTCATACTCAGGCAGCTATCGATTCTATCGCTGAGTAATCAGAAGCATTATATTTACACATTGGGCAGCTGCTCTTTTTGGAGCAGCTGTTTCCGCATAAAGCAGCTGCGCGGAACTAGTACAGCGGTTACTTAATTTTCGCTGTACTAGCAGTATTTATATTACAGGAAATGTGACGGCTGCAAATAAAGAAGAGCAAGGAGAATTATTATGAAACGTTCATTAGTCATGTTATTGACAGCAGCAAGTATTTCCGCTATGACAGCAGGAGGTGTGGCACCTGTATGGGCTGAGACAGCAGTGGAGGCAGAAGCAGAAGACACAACAGAGAAAACAGATAAAACAGAGGCTGGAGACACTGAGCTTGAAGACGGCGTATATGGTGTTGAGTTTGACACAGACAGTGGGATGTTCCATGTAAATGAGGCCTGCAACGGCAGAGCTGCTCTTACTGTAAAAGATGGCAAAATGACCGTTCATATCAGCCTTGTTTCCAAGAATATCGTAACTCTTTTCCTTGGAACTGCAGAGGATGCACAAAAAGATGGGGCCGAGCTGATTCAGCCTACTACAGATACTGTAACCTACAGCGATGGAATGTCTGAGGAAGTTTATGGATTCAACGTTCCGGTAGAGAAGCTGGATGAGGAGTTCGACCTGGCAATCCTTGGGAAAAAGGGTAAATGGTACGATCATAAAGTAAAGGTTACAGATGTCAAAGAGCAGACAGAGGAAGAGAAAAATGCTGTTGTGATTGGGGAAGAGGACAGTGAGAACACTGACGAAGCCGCAGATACAGCAGAAGAGTCCAAAGATTGATTCTCTGGAAAAATAATAAAAAGAACCCGTGATCGGAAGTGGAACTTTTAGGAAGCCATTTTCCTGTCACGGGTTCTTTATTTCTATGCAGGGGTGATTATTTTCCTTTTCCCTCACCTGCAAAATATTCTTTTGTCAGCCGCACTACAGTTCCGGAAAGCAGGAACAGGGCGATCAGGTTGGGGATTGCCATAAGGCCGTTGAAGGTTTCGGCAATACTCCACATCAGACCAAGGTTTGCAGTAGCCCCCAGGATTGCAACCAGGGAATACACGACCATAAATGGTTTGATGACCTTTTCTGAGAAAAGGAATTCGATACAGCGGGCTCCATAAAGTCCCCAGCCAAGAGCTGTGGAAAATGCAAAGCAGCACATGGCAATTGCTGTGAAAACAGATACCCAGTTTCCATAGGTGGAGGTAAAGCCAAGAATGGTCAGCTCTGCACCAGCAGCCTCGCCATAGGTAACGGGAATATTGCTGCACAGGATGACAAGTGCTGTAAGGGTACAGATTACGATGGTATCGGTAAACACCTCGAAGATTCCAAACATTCCCTGTTTCACCGGTTTTCTGGTGTCTGCACAGGCATGTGCGATGGAGCCGGTACCAAGACCTGCCTCATTGGAGAAGATACCCCGTGAAACACCTTTTTTCATACTGAGGAACATGCTCATCACAACACCACCTGTGACAGCTTTTGGCTGGAAAGCGCCCTGGAAAATGGAAGCAAATACAGCCGGGACATTCCGGATGTTCAGAAGAACAACCCCAAGTCCCATGATGATGTAAAGCAGTGCCATAAATGGTACAAGCTTTTCTGTAACCTGTCCGATCCTCTTGATTCCACCAAGAAGGATCATGGCGATGAGAACGGCGATTACAATACCAATGATCAGATTGGACATCGGAACTGCTTTTTCTGTGATTACATGATAGTTCAGCAGTGCAGAATTGATGGCAGTGGTGATGGTGTTGACCTGTGTGGCATTTCCGGTTCCAAAAACGGTAAGTACGCCAAATGCGGCGAACAGGTAAGCAAGCCAGAGCCATTTTTTTCCAAGTCCGTTCTTAATATAATACATGGGACCGCCTACCAGTTCACCATTTGCATTGGTCTCACGAAAATGAACGGCAAGGGTAACTTCGGCAAACTTGGTACACATTCCAAAAAGTGCGGAAACCCACATCCAGAATATGGCTCCCGGTCCACCGATGGCGATAGCACCTGCGACACCTGCGATATTGCCGGTTCCTACTGTGGCGGCAAGAGCGGTACAAACGGCCTGGAAAGGAGTGATAGCTCCGTCGGAGGCATCGCGTTTGCGGAAAATACGACCAAGTGTGGTACGCATAGAATAGGAAAATTTGCGAATCTGTAAAAAATTCGTGCGGATACTTAAATATAGTCCAACTCCGAAAATACAGACCATTGCAGGGACTCCCCAGATAAAGTTATTTACAGCCGTATTGACTGTTTCGATAATATGCAACATAATACACCTCTATGGGATTTTTTGTCGGTAAAGAAACGTTAGCGGATAAAGTTGGTTTTGATTTTGGGTTCCGCCTCTGGCACCGCAATCCCGGCGTTCTTACCTGCTTCCAGACACTTCAGCAGCCATGCCATATTATTTCCAAGGGTACGCATGATCTGAAGTCCTTCTGCATCCTGACGAACCTCATCAGGAGTATTACCATGTACCATATTCCAGTAATTGGCAGAGACTACAGGCATTTCATGATAGGTAAAATATTTCAGAAGCACATCCAGAGTAGCGGTGGTTCCGGCTCTTCTGGCAGATGCGATAGCTGCTGCGGGTTTGTGAAGCATATCCTTTCCTGCCATGGAGCAAAGCTTATCCATAAATTCAATGATCTGTCCGGATGGGGATGCCCAGTATACAGGGGAGCCTACGATCAGGGCATCGGATTCTTTTAATTTGGCTGCGGCTGCCTTTACATTTTCTGTATCAGGATTTCCCGCCTGGAAAATCTCTGAGTCGATTCCGTTTTTATTCAGTGTGGCAGCAATTTCACTTAATGCGGTGAAGGTACAGCCTTCTTTTCGCGGACTGCCGTTTAAAAGTAATACTTTCATGTGTTTTGTCCTTTCTTATGTATATTGATATCATCTCTCTGAAGTGGTAATGCATTTCCTTATTATACGATAGGATTGGCTTAATTTCAAGACACACTATGTTCACATTTGAGCGATATAATAAACAGAACATGTAAAAATCAGAAAGGAAGTAATCCGTGCTTCAGATTAAAAACATACATAAAGAATACAGAACCGGAAATCTGGTACAGAAGGCTTTGGATGGGGTAAGCCTCAGTCTTCGTGATAATGAATTTGTGGCGATATTAGGCCCCAGTGGTTCGGGGAAAACTACCCTTTTGAATATTGTTGGCGGTCTTGACCGATATGACAGCGGAGATCTGATCATCAATGGGATTTCCACAAAAAAATATAAAGACAGGGACTGGGATTCTTATCGAAACCATACTATAGGATTTGTGTTTCAGAGTTACAATCTGATTCCGCATCAGACAGTACTTGCAAATGTGGAACTGGCTCTGACCATTTCCGGTGTATCCAAAGGAGAGAGACGGCGCAGGGCAAAGGAAGCTCTGGAAAAGGTAGGCCTTGGGGCACAGCTGCACAAGCGTCCAAGCCAGATGTCCGGAGGTCAGATGCAGCGAGTAGCCATTGCCCGTGCCCTGGTGAATGATCCGGAAATCCTTCTGGCAGATGAACCCACAGGGGCTCTTGACAGTGATACCAGCGTGCAGGTTATGGAGCTGCTAAAAGAGGTGGCAAAGGAGAGACTGGTGGTGATGGTTACCCACAATCCGGAACTGGCTAAGCTGTATGCCACCAGGATCGTTACAGTGAAGGATGGAAGAATCCTCTCAGATACCGATGCCTTTACTGTAGACAGTGAAAAACTGGCGCCTCCTGTACACAAGAACATGGGAAAATCCTCCATGTCTTTTTTTACAGCTCTTTCTTTAAGTTTCCAGAATCTGAAAACCAAAAAGGCCAGAACCTTACTTACATCCTTTGCAGGTTCCATTGGAATTATCGGAATTGCATTGATCCTTTCCATTTCCAATGGAGTGGATCAATATATCACAGATATGGAGGAGGAAACTCTTTCCGAATATCCGCTGCAAATCCAGAGTACGGGAATCGACCTTACGTCCATGATGGCAGGAGCTGCCACAGCCCAGAGTGAAAGTGAAGAAAAGAATGGTGAGGTGGGAGTGGCACAGATGGTCACCAATATGTTTTCCAAGATGAATTCCAATGACCTTGGCTCTCTGAAAACATTTCTGGAAAGTGGGAAAAGTGATATTGACCAGTATGTCAATTCTGTGGAATACACTTATTCTGTGACACCGCAGATTTTCCGGAAGGAGGGCAACAGTTATCGCCAGGTAAATCCGGATAAATCTTTTTCTGCCATGGGACTTGGCTCCGGTTCTTCCAACAGTATCATGTCTTCTACTATGAGTACAGATGTGTTTTATGAAATGCCGGAAAATGAAAACCTGTACAAGGATCAGTATGAGGTGAAAGCTGGCAGATGGCCGGAAAATTATCAGGAGTGTGTGCTGGTCCTTACATCGCAGGGTAATATCAGTGATTTCCTTCAATATACCCTGGGGCTTAGAGACAGTAAGGAACTGGATAAAATGGTGGAGCAGTTTATGAATGAGGAAGCAGTAGAGACTCCTTCTGATACAGCCAGCTATACCTATGACCAGATCCTTGGAACAAAATTTAAGCTGGTGAGCAGTACAGATTATTATGAATATGACCAGGAATATAAGGTATGGAAGGATAAATCTGACAATACCGCTTATATGAAAAAACTGGTGAAAAATGGAGAGGATCTTACCATTGTGGGAATCGTAATGCCAGTTCCCGGTGCGACAGCGGCAATGCTCAACACTGGTATCTGCTATACCCCACAGCTGACCAGGCATGTGATCGAGAAGGCATCAGCCAGTAAAATTGTAAAGGAGCAGCTTGCAAAAGAAAAAATCAACGTATTCACGGGAGAAGAATTTGGAAAAGAGAATACAGATGACAGCAAATTTGATATGGAATCTCTTTTCAGTATTGACGAGGATGCTCTGCGGAAGGCGTTCAAAATAGATGAAAGTGCTTTTTCTATAGATCTTTCCAGTCTTTCGGGAATTGGTGGGGAAATGCCGGATCTTTCCGGATCTTTGAATCTGGATTCTTCCAGTATGCCAGATCTGTCAAACCTGATAAAAATGGATGATCTGAACCTGGATTTTTCAGATCTGATGGATGGGGATAAGCTTATGGAAAGCATTCCTGCAGATCAGCTGCCGGACCTGGCTGATGCATTAAGTGAGGTGAAGTTTTCTTTCACAGAGAATCAGATCACCGGACTTATGCAGGGGCTTCTTGCTGGTTACCAGGAGAGTATAAAAGACAAGCCAGAGGCAGATCCATCCAAGCTTCAATCTGCTTTTTCCCAGTATCTGTCTTCTGAGGAAGTGAATAAGAGATTAACTTCCGATATCCAGGAACTGATAAAAAATAACCTGAAGGTAGAGGTATCCTCAGAGAAGCTGATCCAGGCAGCTGTAAGGCTGATGAATCAGTATCAGGAGTATGCAAAGGCAAATGGTATTGAAAAGGCAGATGCAGCCAGTGTTCTGGCGTTTCTCAGTCAGGAAGCAGTACAACAGCAAATCCGGCAGGAGGCAGAAACTCTGATAAAAGAAAGTGTGACGGTGAACATCACTATGGATCAGATACAGGCTCTTCTGAAAAAAGATGTGCTGGATGGTTATCCGGAATATGCAAAGAAAAACGGACTTCCGGATCCTGCAAATCTGGGAACCTACTTTGTGGAATATATGCAGTCCCAGGACGGGCAGAGCCGCCTGATGAAAGGTCTTACTGATATGATTGATACCAGCGGGGTGGAGAAGAAGTTTTCCCAGGCGATGGAATCCTACATGAAATCTATCATGACCACTTATACAGACGCTATCACAAAGGAGATTCAGAGTAAATTCTCAGATGTGATGGGACAGATGGAAAAACAGCTGACAAAAGGAATCCAGACGGCTATGGAAGAGATGATGGGAAATATCAGTTCCAGTATGGAAGGGGCCATTCAGTCGGTGATAGCCAGTGTCACTTCCAGTATTACCACAGCCATGACCCAGGCAATGGGACAGATGGGCGGCAGCATGGCGAATGCTCTTTCCATTGATCCGGAAGCTTTTGCAAAGGCCATTCAGATGAATATGAATGAGGATGAATTGTCGGAGCTCATGATGTCTCTGATGACTTATGAGAATGCTTCCTATGATGGAAACCTGAAAAAACTGGGCTATGCAGATTTAAGCGTTCCATCAGGAATTAACATTTATCCGAAGGATTTTGAATGCAAGTCCCAGATCTTGTCTATTCTGGATCAATATAATGCAGATATGGAAAACACAGGAGACGAAGAAAAGGTGATCACTTATACAGATATTGTGGGAACTTTGATGTCCTCAGTGACAGATATTGTGAATATCATCAGCTATGTGCTGGTGGCATTTGTGGCAATTTCCCTTGTGGTATCTTCTATTATGATCGGTGTCATCACCTATATCAGTGTACTGGAACGAAAAAAGGAGATTGGTATTTTGCGTGCCATAGGTGCTTCCAGGCACAATATTTCCCAGGTGTTTAATGCTGAGACCTTTATCATTGGTTTTTGCGCCGGGGCAATGGGAATCGGAATTACTTTATTGCTTCTGATTCCGGCAAACAAACTGATCCATTCCCTGGCAGGTGAGGTGAATGTCAATGCAGCTCTTCCGGTAAATGCGGCTGTGATACTGATCTTGTTAAGCATACTTCTTACCCTTCTTGGCGGCTTGATCCCATCGAGAAAAGCAGCCAAAAGCGATCCGGTGACAGCACTGAGAACCGATTAAAACAGATAGAAAAACAATAATTTTGAAATTTGGGCAGAATATTTCTGAAAAAGGAGTACTCTGCCTTTTTGAGTACATTCGCATGAGTAAAAATGTAAGATATGGATACAACTATAAAGAAATTGCCGGTCAAAATTTTGTGAAAAAGATTGATTGACTTTGGATGAATATGAAAGTATAATAAGCATAACAAATCAAAAACAAGCAAAAGTAAGCAGGAGGCAGATATGATTTACACTGTAACATTTAATCCATCATTGGATTATATTGTATCGGTAGAGGATTTCAAGCTTGGCCTTACGAACCGCACCAGTTCGGAGATGCTACTGCCAGGAGGCAAAGGAATCAATGTATCTACAGTTCTTAAGAACCTGGGGATTGAGAGTACGGCCCTTGGCTTTACCGCAGGCTTTACTGGTGATGAGATCACACGCCGGCTGGAGGCTATGGGAGTGAAAAATGGCTTCATCCAGGTGCAGGAGGGCTTTTCCAGGATCAATCTGAAGCTGAAAAGTATAGACGGTACAGAGATCAATGGACAGGGTCCTGCCATCAGCACACAGAAGGTAGAGCAGCTGATGGGACAGCTGGGAGATCTTGGAGAGGGGGATGTGCTTTTTCTTTCCGGAAGTATTCCGGCCAGCATGCCAGATGATGCGTATCAGAAGATCATGGCTATGCTGGATGGAAGAGGAGTGAGCATTGTGGTGGATGCCACCAGAGACCTTCTGATGAAGGTTCTTCCCTATCATCCATTTCTCATCAAGCCGAATAATCACGAGCTGGGAGAAATTTTCGGGGTACAGCTGGATACCCGCCAGTCCGTGATTCCATATGGAAAGAAGCTTCAGGAGATGGGAGCTGTAAATGTATTAATTTCCATGGCAGGAGAGGGAGCAGTACTGATTGCAGAAAACGGACAGGTTTATGAAGAACCTGCTCCCAAGGGAAAGCTGATCAACGGCGTTGGAGCCGGGGATTCTATGGTAGCCGGTTTTATGGCTGGATATATGAAAGAACATGATTACAGATATGCATTCCACATGGGCATTGCCGCAGGAAGTGCCAGCGCATTTTCTGAGAATCTTGCTACCAGTGAAGAAATCGAAGCAGTATATAGACAGATCACGAAAGCGGATCAGGAGGGAACGATAAAATGAGAATCACAGATTTACTGGATGTCAAGAGTATTTTGTTAAATGCTGCGCCAGCAGATAAATCTCAGACTTTAGACCAGGCAGTGGAGCTTATGGCCAGAAGCGGTAAGATCAGCGACCAGGAAGCATATCGCAGACAGGTGTATGCAAGAGAAGAGGAGAGTACCACCGGAATCGGTGAGGGAATCGCCATTCCCCATGGAAAATGCGATGCGGTAAAGAAGCCGGGACTTGCTGCTATGGTGATTCCGGGCGGTGTGGATTTTGACTCTCTGGACGGGGACCCTGTGACACTGCTTTTTCTCATTGCTGCGCCAAATACAGAGGACAATGTCCATCTGGATGTGCTGAGCAAGCTGTCCATGATGCTGATGGATGAGGACTTTACCAAGAGTCTGCGGGCAGCATCTACCCCGGAAGAGTTCCTTTCCATTATTGACCAGGCAGACGAAGAGAAGAAAAGCGTTGACGAGCGTCTGGCAGACATGGGAGAGGCCACAGAAGACCAGATCAAGATCCTTGCAGTTACCTCCTGTCCCACAGGAATTGCCCATACTTATATGGCAGCTGAGGGAATTGAGAAAGCTGCCAAAGCAAAGAACTGCTTTGTGAAAATTGAGACAAGAGGCTCCGGCGGAGCCAAGAATGTGCTTACAGATCAGGAAATCCAGGATGCGGACTGTATCATTGTTGCAGCAGATGCCCAGGTTCCTATGGATCGTTTTGACGGAAAGAAAGTGATCCAGCGTCAGGTTTCAGATGGTATCAATAAGGCAGATGAGCTGATCCAGCTGGCTATTTCCGGAAATGTACCGGTATATCACAGTGCAAATGCTTCCGCAGCCACACAGGGTCAGAGTAAATCCGGCGGAAGTGTGGGACACAAGCTTTATACACAGCTGATGAACGGTGTTTCCCATATGCTTCCTTTTGTAGTTGGAGGAGGTATTCTGATCGCAATCGCATTTCTGATCGATGGTCTTATGGTTGATATGAATGCCCTGGATGTGGCTGAGCGTGCCAATTTCGGTACCATCACCCCAGCTGCAGCCATGTTTAAGCAGATTGGAGATATGGCATTTGGCTTTATGCTTCCGGTACTGGCAGGATTTATTGCCATGGCAATCGGTGACAGACCGGCACTTGCACTTGGCTTTGTGGGCGGAATGATGGCACACAGCGGAACTTCAGGCTTCCTCGGTGCGCTGGTAGCCGGCTTTGCAGCAGGTTATATCATTCTCGGTCTTCGAAAGGCATGTGAGAAACTTCCGGAAGCTCTTGAGAAGATCGCACCGGTTCTGATCTATCCGGTTGTGGGTATCCTGCTTATGGGATTGCTGATGCTGTTTGTGGTAGAGCCTGTTATGGGTGGAATTAATACAGCACTGAACAATGGACTTACCTCTATGGGAAGCTCCAGCAAGATCATTCTTGGTATGATCCTTGGCGGAATGATGGCCATTGATATGGGAGGCCCGTTTAACAAAGCTGCTTATGTATTTGGTACAGCTGCTATTGCAGCAGGAAATTATGACATTATGGCAGCCGTTATGGTAGGCGGTATGGTTCCGCCATGTGCCATTGCACTTGCTACTCTTCTTTTTAAAGACAGATTTACAAAAGAGGAGCGGGAATCCGGCCCCACCAACTTTATTATGGGTCTTGCCTTTATCACAGAAGGTGCTATTCCTTTTGCAGCAGCAGATCCGCTTCATGTGCTTCCGGCATGTATCATTGGCTCCGGACTTGCAGGGGCAATGTCAATGGCATTTGGATGTACCTTAATGGCACCACACGGTGGAATTTTTGTAGTACCGGTGATGGGAAATGCAGCAATGTATCTGGTAGCACTTGTTGTGGGAACCATAGTTTCCGCAGTGGCTCTGGGATTTCTTAAGAAAAAGACTGTATAAGAGAATTGACAGAAGAACATAAATCCAATATATTGATGTCAGGAAGTACGGATTTTTGA
>CAKRRX010000075.1 GCA_934394595.1 uncultured Blautia sp.
GGGGTGACAAGATTCGAACTTGCGGCCTCCTGGTCCCAAACCAGGCGCTCTAGCCAAACTGAGCCACACCCCGATGTATACAACATCATCTCTATGAAGTTGTCATGTCCTTGTGTTCCTCAAGATTTTCTTTTCTCTCGCTCAAGGCAAGAGTTATTATATTATATGGTGTACCATTTGTCAACACCTTTTTTTACAAATTTTTATATTTTTTTCAAAAAATCATATAAATTCGGGAAAGCCGCATAAAATAAGGGCTGACGGCATCTGAGGTGCTATGATTTTCTCTGTTTTGGAAACAGTTTTTTTATTTTTTTCAAAATTTTTATAAAAATTTTTCTGCTTCCGGCTCCTGTCCGGCAGAGTTTTTACGCCGGGAAAACAAAATTTTTCCCGGCATTTTTTCATACTTTCACTTACAGAAAACGGATTTCTGCCTGAGGTTCTTTTCCCTCTTCCAGATTCAGGATCGCATAGCTTGGCTTACGGCCTTCCTGTCTGGGAAACGAAACACTGCCGGGATTGATCACCAGCACACCGTTTTTTTTCTCAATCACAGGCTTATGGGTATGACCAAACAACACAATCTCGCATTCCCGTGCCGCTGCTTCCTCTGAAATTCCATAAAGATCCATGGAAACACCGTAATTATGGCCATGGGTCACCATAATTTTGTGACCTTCCAGCACGATTTCATCTTCCCTGAGAAGATCACTGAAAAAATCATTATTTCCTGCCACTATGGTGCAGGGACAGTCAGCAAGAGCTTCAATAAAAAACTCTCTGCCTTCCACATCCCCGCAGTGGATCAGATAGTCAAAGGGCTTTTCCCGCTCTACCACCTGTTCCAGTTTCTCATCTCTTCCATGGGTATCGCTGACTGCCAGTATTTTCATCGCAGTTCTTCCTTTATCATCTGAAGGGCTTTTCCTCTATGGCTGATCTTGTTTTTTTCCTCCATAGATAATTCTGCGGAGGTACAGCCATATTCAGGAAGGAAAAAGATCGGGTCATAGCCGAAACCATTTTCGCCTTTTTCCTCATAGCCAATCCTGCCTTCCATGGTTCCCCGTACTGTTTTCACAGTTCCATCCGGAAAAACCGCTGCAATGGCGCACACAAAACGGGCAGTACGCTTCTCATCCGGTACTCCCTCCAGCCTGTGGATCAGATTGGCATTTTTGGTATGGTAATCGGTGTGTTCTCCCATATAGCGAGCTGAATAAACGCCTGGTTCTTTGTTCAGATAATCAATTTCCAATCCAGAATCATCGGCAAGGACGATTTCTCCTGTAAGCTTGCTGATGGCAGAGGCCTTGATAATGGCATTGTCTTCAAAGGTTTTTCCATCTTCCACAATATCGGCCTGGATTCCGGCTTCTTTCATAGAAAGAACCTCTGCATCCAGGTCGGAAAGGATCTGACGGATTTCTTTCATTTTATCTGCATTTCCAGTTGCAAAAATAATCTTTTTCATGATCTGGCACTCTCTTTCTTGTCCTGTGGCTGTGTCCTTCTTGGTGGCTTTGGACCTAAAAACTGGTAAAAATACGTTTTCAGCATTCCATTATAAATTTTGCGGTTCTTATCTGCCTTACGCCCGATATCATTTTCTGCTTTATCATAGGACGTGATCAGATACATGGACCATTTGTCCAGCCCACGATAGCTTTCCCCGATTTCCCGGTAAAGCTGTGGGAGGGCCGCTTTCTCTTCCAGACGTTCACCATAAGGTGGATTGGTGATAATAAAGCCGTAGGACTTCGGATGGTGAAGTTCTTTTACAGGGCGCTGCTGGAAATGGATCAGGCTGTCTACACCTGCCATTTTGGCATTTGCCCGGGCTGCTTTTAATGCTTCCGGGTCAATATCATAGCCCTGGATATCCGTCTCGATCTGCAGATTTACACGATCCTGTGCCTCTTCTACTGCACTGTACCAGCATCTTCGCGGTACCACATGCTTCCAGTCCTCCGCAAGGAAAGAACGGTTCATCCCAGGCGCAATGTCTGCTGCCATCATAGCCGCCTCAATAGGGAAGGTTCCGCTTCCACAGAACGGATCCACAAAGCTTCGGTCCTTCTTCCATGGAGTCAGCATGATCAGGGCGCTGGCAAGAGTTTCCGTGATCGGAGCCTTCACTGTCATCTGGCGGTATCCTCTCTTATGAAGGGAAACACCGGATGTATCAATTCCAATGGTAGCCACATCTTTCATAAAAGCCACTCGGATTGGAAAACTGGCCCCGTCCTCTGGAAACCAGGATACATTGTATACGCTCTTCAAACGCTCTACAATGGCCTTTTTCATGATAGACTGGATATCAGAGGGGCTGAACAGTTTACTCTTTACAGAATTGGCTTTTGCCACCCAGAACTTACCATCCTGAGGGATATAACGTTCCCATGGCAAGGCTTTTGTAGCCTCAAAAAGTTCGTCGAAGGTCTCTGCTTTTACCTCAGCAACCTTCAGCAGGATACGCTCTGTGGTGCGCAGAAAGACATTGGCATCTGCAATTCCCTGGGCATCTGCCAGGAACGTAACTTTGCCGTCTTCCACCTTGCTGATCTCATAGCCAAGATCCAGTATTTCACGCTTCAGGACCGCCTCCAGACCAAAATGGCAGGGTGCGATCAGTTCAAATTTTTCCATACTCATTTCTCGTATTTTCCCTTCTTAAAGTGCAATGCTTTTTACAATATTTCCCTCAAAATCCTTGATGGAAAAAATACCATTTTCCAGCACTGCATATGTAGGCGGATTTCCCTCCTTGGGGATGGAAACAGAACCGGGATTCAAAAGGATATAACCCTCCATCTGCTCTGCTTTCAGTACATGTGTATGCCCGTGGATCAGGATATCTCCCTGGCATAATGGCGGCAGGTGATTCTGGTTGTATACATGTCCATGAGTGGCGTAAAATGTCTTGCCTTCAATGGCAAGGATGCAGTAATCTGCCATCACCGGAAACTCCAAAACCATCTGATCCACCTCAGCCTCACAGTTTCCTCTCACTGCATAGATTTTATCCTTCATGGCATTGAGCATGGGGATTACCTGCTTGGGAGCATATTCCTTCGGCAGATCGTTTCGGGGACCATGATAAAGCAGATCGCCCAGCAGAACCAGGCGCTCTGCTCCTTCTTTCTCAAAAGCATCCAGCATTTTCCTGCAATAGTAAGCAGAACCGTGGATGTCGGAAGCAAACATATATTTCATAAACTTGGTTTCTCCTCTGTTTTTAACCTTTTTTCCCTTTTACCTTATCATGCCTCAGATAAAAATACAAGAGAATCCCTGTACCGCTGCAAGATTTCATCTTCTTCCTTTTGTTATTTAAGATCACAGATCAGGTTCCGGCCTCTGTATGCATTCAGCCCACCGATCACCGTTCTGGTCTGATATCCTTTTTTTGCCAGGATCCTGGCTGCCACAAGGCTTGCACCGCCCCTTTCGCAGTACAGTACAAGAGTTTTTCCCTTTGGAAAATCGTATTCCTGCATTTCTTCAAATCTCTCATAGGGCACATTTATGGCGCCCTTTATATGACCGGTACGGTAGACTTCCCGGTCTCTTAAATCTATCAGAAAGGCATCTTTTCGCCCAACATAATAATCCAGCATTTTTGCGGAAATCGGCTCCACAGGAAACATGATAAATCCCCTTTTTCACAGTATATGCCGTGTTTTTTTGCCTGTGACAATGACCATTACCCAGGCGTGCAGACTGCAGGAGAAAGAGGGAGCTGACGCTCCTGGTAACATTTCAGCCAGCGCCAGCTCCCTTTTTTCGGTAAACAGCTTTATCACATTCTTCTTAATATCTGGAAGTGGTATCTTCCTCAGACTCATAGGAATTGCGGTTCTTATTTTTGCTGCTGTTTTTAGAATAGCTGTTTTTGCAGTCCTGAGAATTCATTTCACTCTCATAATTTTTGTTTGTGGAATTTTTGCTGTTTCTGTTTTCTGACTCATAATTCTTTGCCATTTAGGTATTCCTCCTGTTGATGATTATCGTATTACCTTGGCTATTCTCCCCAAATCCGGCAAGAATATTCATCAAAATGATATTGCTTTTTTTTCCAGTTTATATTATAATCTTTCTTGTAAAAAGAATTTACCCTTCAAAAATTTTTTTTACATAACCCCTTATTTAATTATTTATACTCCCCTCGAAAGACCCGGTAGCTCCCCTACCGGGTCTTTCACTGTGGATTTATAAGGTCAATACTTTCTTTATAGATATTGTAGCAAAACGGATAGCCTTTTATAAACTGTCATTTTTGTGTCTGCGGGCGAGTACCCCTGCAAACACTATTGCCATTGCAGCTGCCATCAAAAACAGCCATCTCACAATGTCCGTGTCATCCCCGGTCCTGGGTGCCTCACTCTTTTTCTCAGACTTCGGAGCAGGTGTTGCTGTCGCCTTAACAGCAGGCGTCAGACTTATCTTAAGTCCATCTTCAGTGTTTTCCATTATGGTTAGAGTACCGTTCACAGTGCGGATATCATAGTTTTCTGTGGTATCTTTTTCCGAGCTGCCCCCAGTGGATGTATGAATCACAACCTCTTTGATCCGATTCTGGCCTTCACCTACATCGGTCTGACTTCCTTCCACCGTTACTTTACACTTTTCCCCTTCTGCCAGAGACCCTCCAGTAATAGTAAAGGAATCCTTCACAAGCGGTGTGCCATCGAAAACCTTGCTTCCACTGTCCGCAGTAATGGTAATCGGACATTTGGCAATAGTCAGGCTCTGCGTTCCGGTCACATAGCCCTCATAGCACTCTGCGCAAGATACGCGAACCTGAATGATCTTGCTATCCGATACTTCTATTGCAGTCAGCTTCTCCGGATCTGTGAACCAGTTCCTGCCGTCGGCGCTGTATTCTACTGTCAGCCGGTTTTTGTTTAAATCTGCTGCCTGTGCCTTTTCTGTTTCCAAAGGTGTTCCATCATAGACTTTCAAAGCATCCTTCGGCTCCAGGGTTACAAATTGATCAATAGCACCTCGGGTTACTTTTAAAGTTCCGATGTTTTCCGTAAGGATATAATTGTCCTTCGCAGCAGTCTTGTTCCATACAAGCTGATAGGTGTTCTTGCTTTCTCCTACCGTCCTTTGGAATCCGTTTACCGAAAAGCTCACCGTTTCGCCGTTTACCAGCCCCTCTACAGTTCCATTTGCAGTCAACGGGGTTCCATCGTAGGTCTTAGTGGCGTCCAGCGTTGTTACGGTAAGCATTGCCTGGTAAATCATCACTGTAGCAGTCTTCGCAGGACTATCAATGCCATTTTTATCCTTCACCTTTACATTAACCCAATACGTTCCTGCATCTTCAAATTCTGGCAACAGCGTTGACCAGTCTCCATTCTTCTTTTGATACCATAAAGTATCTCCCTCAATTCCCGTTGGCGTTACCACCACAGAATGACTTTCCCCATCATATATTCCTGCATAATCAGTAACCCCAAAATCTTTTCTGTCATAGTAAACCTTCAGGGTGAGGCTTCCGTCTCCTTTTACAGCGCCGCTCATTTCGCGGGTACCACTCTTCACCGTATACCCCTCATAACTCCTAGGCATTGCCTGGACGTAAGCTCCTACAGCTACATCAGAAATTGTCTCTGCCTCCTCCGGACTCGGGCCGTAGGTTCCGTCCGCATTTTGCAGATAATGCTCTATTCGGTAATCTGTGGATATTTTTGTATATTGAAAAATATACTCGACTGTTCCCGTGGATGACGAGTTTTCCGGACGCTGAATCACAGCTCTGGCCTTTTGACCACTTGCCAGCTGATATCCGTCAACAGGCTTATATACAACAGTCTGAAAATTCGCCGCCGTATCAGCTGTCAGCTTTGTTTCAATGTCTATGCCAGCACACTGATACTTAACTGTATATCTCCATATCTTAAGCTTCGTATAGACAAATACGATTTCCTGTCCTTCTCTGGAAATAAGTGCATTCTTGACCAGCTCATTTGTATAATATCTCGCCAGCACCGGATTTTCTGAAGCGCCAGGAGCTTTTTCATTTACCGTCTCATTTCTGAATGCAGATTTCGAACTCCTGTATAATTCATTTCCGTTTTCATCCTTTGCAACAACATCGTAGGAAAGCACATCTGCGCTTTTCCAACGTGCATACAACGTAATGTTTTGTGTGATCTTTGTGCCTTCTGCAAATATGTCCTTAAAGCCTTGATCCTTATACCATCCAAGGAAAGTATCCCCCTCTCTTTGAGGCACTGGAAGGGTAACCGTATCATACTTTTTAACAGTTTTATCTGCCAGGACTCCCTGATTTTGTATATCCGTGGCATTTGCTTCAAAGGAAACAGTGTAATCAGGTTTCGCCCAGCCTGCAAAAATCCTGATGTCGTGGGAAGGCATTCCCTCATCCCAGTTCACTCTCACATCTTCTGTACAAGCCTCCGAGGTGTACCATCCGGTAAATACGTAATCTTCATCCATACCATACGGTTTATATGCTGTTTTCGGTTTGACATTTTCCAGCTTTTCCTCATATTTAAGCCATTTATTGGAAGTCCATCCACAGTTTTCAAAAGCAATCTGGTAAGAATTACGAGTATAATACAACCAGGGATCACCATCGCTGTCTTTATTTCTTTTCCATTCATAAAAAGTAAATCCATCGATAGACTGCTTATCCACTTCCATTAATCTATTGAATCTGGACGTGGAAAATTGTCTGTATATCTGTCGTTTTCCCTCAAGATCTTCAATATAAAATGTAATAGTGGCACCCGTTTGCAGCTGGTCCTGATACGCCACAATATTCTGTGCCGGCATGTTTGCGATCATCGTATACCAGGGATGCAACGCTCCAGTCGACGAATCAAAATTAACTGCCCATTTACTGCCCTGACAGCGTTCTGACCACTTTTGGGAAACATCTTGTCCATACTGGGCACGGATTGTTAAGCTATTATCCAATGTTGCTTTATATTTTGCTCCATCCTTTTCCACCTTATAAAACGTTATCGTATAAATATTTCTCCGGTAATAAACATTCTTTACTGCAGTGCCGTCCCTTGTGATCGTTACGTTAGAATCCTCTTTATTATAATAAAATCCTTCATAATTCTTTAATGGGGCGTCTGGGATTGCAGTGCCTACAGCTCCAGTCCCGGTAATAGAACTTTCGTAGTCATAGCCTTTCAGACCTCCTGCCGCCTCACCTGGTGCCAGAACCTTTTCCTTCCAATAAATAATGCGGTAGGAAGCTTCCGTCTTCTCCTTCCACTTTGCGGTCACGGTCATATCACCTGCCGGCATCGTTGCATTCGGAAGATTCCAGCCTTCAAAGTCAAACCCGGATCTGGTTGGCATTTTCCCCTCGGTGGCTACTTTTTGCCTGAAATACAGCGTTTCCTCTGGAATATAATTTCCTCCCTCACCCGTATCCCATGTGAGTTTGTACCGGTTCCTGTCATAGCGGATCTCCACCACGGTATCTCCTGCTTCCCTGATGCGTATCTGCTCAAAAGGCTGTGCTGTAAATCCCTCATATGTCTTTGCCTGTGCAGTTGTCTTTTCACCTGTAACGCCGCTTACTGTTTCCGAAGAATCTTCAACATAAGTGGTCTGTCCGCTTTCATCAGGCAACGATTCCAACAAATATTTTACTTTATAGGTCGTTTGTGCGCCTGTGTAAACGACTTTCACAGTTTTCGCTTCCTGCACAATTCCCTGAAACGTCACGCTTTCCTGATCTGCTGTATACCCATCCAGTACCGGCGTGGGGATCGTCTCATTTATGTATGCTCCAATTTCCAGATCAGCAACCCAGGACGCTCCTGCCACAGACTGCTTATCAGAAAATACATAATCGATACGATACTCCACCTGCGCATTAAGATCCGAATATGAGGCCGTAAGGATCATATCCGACTGTACATTGCTCAGATCTTCAAGGAGTGTTCCATCCGGCATGATCCACCCGACAAACTTTTTATTCTCCACCTTCGGCGCTGCCGGTGCAACGGCAGCATCTCCGGCTGCAATGAATTGTTTGGTAAGTTCCTGTCCGTCTTTACCAAGGAATGTTACTTCATAATAAATGACCTCATTTCCTTTATGATCCTTTTCCTCTACACTTAATAAGCCAATATTATTGGCAAGTACCTTTTCTGTCGTTTCTGCAGGCTTTTCGATTGTCTGTACCGGTATTTCTGTCGGTTTTTCGGGCATTTTCGTCGGCTGTACCGGGGGTTCTACCAGTGTTTCGGGCATTTCCGTTGGCTGTACCGGTTTTTCGGGCATTTCCGTCGGCTGCACCGGTTTTTCGGGCATTTCCGTCGGCTGCACCGGTTTTTCGCTCTGTTCTTCAACGGGGGCTGCCAGTGCCTCTTTTTCTTCCGTACATTCTTCAGGATCTTCCTCTGCTCTCATCTTCTCAGTTATAATTTCCCCACTCTCAGACACATCCATAGCTAAAACCGATGTCCCAAGTGAATAAAATAACAACAAAGCAGTGAGAAATGCCGCGAGAATACGAACTCCACTTCTTTTTTGTTTCATACGCTTTACCTCGTTTCTGTACGCTCTTTTCATCTTATTTGAAAATATATTGGATATCTTTATACTATATAAAAGACAACAAATTCAAAATTCTTTCATACAAATGAAGATTTTTTTCACATTTGTAATTCTATTTTGACTGTTTTAAGTGTTTCTGGAATCAAAAAAGCAGGGCATGCAATCGTTGCATGCCCTCACACGGCTTCTTCGCCCGAAGATGTTCTATATACTATAAATGAGCAAATTTAAAAAATTACACAAAGTTATACTGCCACTTTCATAAATGCATCAAAATCATTACTTGCCTTTGCACATTGGAATATATACCGATATTTTTCTTGCTGAATAGTTTGGTCACTTTCATTATACAACATAATCGAATTTAAGGTGCCTTTCTTTTATGCAAAATCACGAACTTGCTCATTTATAGATACATAGTTTCTTTCTGTGTGTCTACGAAAATTCTATAACAGGAATCAGTTTTTTACCGAAAATCTATTCCTCTGCTGCAGAAGCAGGCGTTCCGATCAGTGAGTACTCAAATTTGGAAGAACCGTTTGAGTTCGGCAGTGTGACGACCAGATTAAGTGGAGACTCTTTATCCTCACTTACTACCTTTGCACAGGGAATCGCCACTATAATGTCCATCTCTGTAAGAGGTGCAAGCTTTGGACTGTCTCCTACTGAACCATTTCCTGTAAACTCATACCCGTACTTCTCATTGCTTGCAGCGCAGTAACAGGTACTGTCTCCGGTTGTGGTAAATTCAAAACCATCATTATAATCCAATATATAATCACTGAAATAGGTTTTGAAGTCCTTCTCCTCTTTTGAGATATTTTTTACGTGAAAAGCGGCGCAGAAAAATGTCATTCCATCGTCTGCTGTCACAGCGCTTTTCCCTGCAGTGGCAAACTGATTTCCCAGGCTGTCAGAAAATCCCACCTCAGTCAAGGTCATTTCCAGCAGATCCGTATCTGCCACCTCTCCTACAAACAACTGCTCCATAGGAAAATCTTCCTTTTTCACAAAAGTATCCTGATTGTCACGGATAACCCCTTCCAGCTGAAGCACCCCATCTTCTTCCGAAATTTCAAAAAGATCACTGGATCCGTTCATTCCAAAGGTGATGATCTTATCTCCTTCCACATCCCAGATGCTTGACCATGAGGTATCTCCCTGATCAAGGTTCATCAGTGTGTCATCAAAATCCAGCTGCCAGCCTTTTTCAAGCCCATACCAGGTGCCAATAAAATCATTTTTCTCATATGCCTGGGCAGTCAACGGAATTGCACAGATCCCGGTAAGTGTCAGTACAGCAGCTCCCAATATTTTTCTTTTTTTCCCTTTCATTTTCGATCTCCTCCATGCATTTTTCACAGTTTTTGTATCACTTTTCTATGAGTTTATCAACATTTTCACAGTATGTCAATTGGGGCTCGGAAAACATTATGGTGATTTTTACACAAATTGTGTTCGTTTTTCTTAATTGCAAAGCAAAGACTGCCATGCTACCATAAAATTATGATATCAGGCGTATGCCCTGGCGCAATAGGGTGTTGCTATGCCAGGTAAACTGCCTGATATATTTCGAAATCAAAATGTAAAATTGGAGGGAAAGTACCATGTCAGATGGAAAAGTAAGAGCATTTCATGTTGATGACAAAGACTGGATCAAGATTTTTGATGAACATATGCAGCAGCATATTTTTGACAAGCGCATGATCAGCGCAGAGGACGAGGGAATTATGATCAATTTTTCCAGATATCCTGCCGGATATTATAAGACACCACACAGACATCATTGTAGCCATGGAATTTATGTCATTTCCGGAAAGCTGAGAACCGATGAAGGTGTATTCGGTCCCGGAAGCTTTGTATGGCACAGCGAGGGTTCTCTTGCACGCCACGGCGCTACCGATGACGAGGACTGCGTATTTCTTTTTGTCACAAACAAACCTTTTGATATTATTTATGAAGATCCAGAGGAAGAAAAAGAATGACCGATCACAGCAAGCTTACCATGTGTCACGCAGACAGGCGTGTCTCAGATCCCAAATATCTTCTTGAAATGCTGAAATTAAATGAATTCTGTACCGTTGCATTTCATGATGAGCCATTCCCTTACGTGGTACCCATGAATGCCGGTTTTGAATGGAATGAAGGGGAGCCCCTTACAGCCTGGCTCCATATGGCAGTTCGTGGCCACAGACTGGATCTGATTCAAAAAAATCCCAACTGCGCTCTCAATGTCAGCACCTGGCTGGACCGCGTGGGACACAAAAGATACCGCAAAGAACCTCATGACTATAGAAGTGTTACCATCTTTGGAAAAGCCGAGATCATCTCTGCTGATACCCCGGAAGAATATCTCCACGGCCTGGGAATCCTGGCAGAACAGCATGGAAGGGCAAAGCCTCTTCGCATCACCGATTCCCTGCGGGAGTCTCTGCTGATACTGAAGATCAATGCCTGTGAGGTAACCGGAAAAGCACAATATCCCCTTACCAGCTTTGAAGATATCCCCATTCCGCCACTTGAAGATTAAAAAAACAGGCAAGAGTCATTTTTTCGTGACTTTCGCCTGTTCTTTCTTTTCACTTCGCTTCTTTTACATTTCTATGAGCTACAAATGTCCTTTTTCCGATTAATACATGCCGTAATATGTACTACTTCCCTGCAGGGAGGAAATCATATCCTTTCCTAACAGATAGGTTACAAGAAGTGCTGCAATGATCACACAGATTTTTACAATAGCAAAGGCGAAAACTTTTTTGTTCTCATCTCCATCTGTTACATTTCTGTAGGATGCGTATTCTGCAAAAGGAACCACAAAGCTTGCTGCAAGGAATACAGCGATTCCCAGTCCCTGTGAAGCCATCATTAAAATCGCAGAAATTACAGTGATCACAGTCCCAAATACTGCCTTTACGCCAACTACTGAGAACATAGCATTCACTGAAGTCTCACACTTAAATGCACCGGATAATACTTTCAAAAGCCATGCTTCCAGACTGTCAAGACCTACTGTGAGAAGCAGAGTAAGGATAATGGCGCTTGCATAGGGAAGTCCCAAAATGCCATCCAGTTCACTATTCAGTCTCATGAAGAGAATCATGATCATGATCAGAAAGATCACACACTTTGCAATAAGAAGCCTTAAGCCTGGTTTCACAGAACCATCTGCTGCCATAAGTTCAGACTTGGAGACAGGTCTTTTTAATACGTCCACAGCGTCCAGCGCCATTTCTTTGAGCATCGCAAGAATTTCCGTACCTTTTTCTTTCATTTTCTCGGTATCAACAGATCTTGGTGCTGACTGTGGGTTCTGACCTGGCTGACCTTGTCTTGTGTACTGTGCCTGCTGAGTATATCTTGGCTGCTGGGTACTCTGACTATTCTGCCTCGGCTGCTGGGCCCTCTGGCTGGTATAATGCTCTGCCTGAATATTCTGATCTGCCTTTTCTGGCTGCACTGGCTGCTGTGTATGCTGCACTGGTCTCATCTGCGGTGCAGCTCCGGTCTGTGTACAGGTGCATACTTCGCCGTCTTCCAGTTTTTTACCACATTTAGTACAATACATTTTATCATTTCCTTTCCGTAAGTGTATTTATTTAAATTTTACAGCCCTTGTATCTTTCAGTCAAGGGATTTTGCCACTTATAACCGCAATTTAACAATTTTCAGTTACTGGTTTTTTCTTTTCAAAAATGGGCTGGAAAAAAGAACAGTTTTCCTGTAAGATGTCAGTAAGGAGGAACCTGATTTTTACTTTACAAAAGATAACCGTCGGAATTTTCCGAACTATACTATACATTTCGATAACA
>CAKRRX010000076.1 GCA_934394595.1 uncultured Blautia sp.
TGTGGAAATGTAGAGGGAGGACAGATTATGGGTACAATGACAATTGACGGCAGAAAAGTCGAATTTACAGATGAAAAGAATGTCCTGACTGTAATCCGCAAGGCAGGCATCAATATTCCCACACTTTGTTATCACTCAGAGGTTTCTACATTTGGAGCCTGCCGTCTGTGTACGGTAGAGGATGACAGGGGGAGAACCTTTGCTTCCTGCTCTGAGGAACCAAGGGATGGAATGGTAATATATACAAACTCAGGAAAAATCAAGAAATACAGGAAGCTGGTAGTAGAGTTGCTCCTGGCGGCTCATTGCCGTGACTGTACCACCTGCGTAAAAAGCGGAGAGTGTGTGCTTCAGGAACTGGCACATCGTCTTGGCGTACATAACATACGTTTTCAGAATACAAGAGAGCAGTATGAAATTGATAACAGTTCCCCATCTTTGATCCGTGATCCAAACAAGTGTATCCTTTGCGGCGATTGCGTACGTGCCTGCGAGGAACTTCAGGGAATCGGTGCATTGAATTTTGCATATCGTGGAACAGAAGCTATCGTGATTCCGGCATTTAATAAAAAAATTGCAGAGACACAGTGCGTAAACTGTGGACAGTGCCGTGTATTTTGTCCTACAGGAGCGATATCCATCAAGACCCATATGGATGAAGTGTGGGAAGCACTGGCAGATCCAAATGCACGAGTGGTGGCACAGATCGCACCAGCGGTACGTGTTGCTGTGGGAGACCATTACGGACTTACCAAAGGCCGCAGTGTAATGGGCAAGATTGTCAATGCCCTTCACAGAATGGGCTTTGATGAGGTTTATGATACCTCATTCAGTGCAGATCTCACCATTATGGAAGAGTCTGCAGAATTTTTGAACAGGATAGAAAAGGGAGAAAATCTTCCGCTTCTGACTTCCTGCTGCCCGGCATGGGTGAAATTTATCACAGACCAATATAAAGAGTTTATTCCGAATCTTTCTACCTGCAGATCTCCTCAGGGAATGATGTCCGCAGTGATCAAAGAGCATTTCCGTGATCCGGAAAATGCAAAGGGAAAGAAAACCGTCATGGTATCTGTGATGCCGTGTACAGCAAAGAAAGCAGAGGCAATCCGCCCAAACAGCTTTACAGATGGAGAACAGGATACAGATGTTGTCATTACCACAACAGAACTGATTCGCATGATTGATAATTTTGGGCTCGATTTTGCGCAGCTGGAGCCGGAAGCCTGTGATATGCCATTTGGATTTGGTTCCGGAGGCGGTGTGATCTTTGGCGTGACCGGTGGTGTTACAGAGGCGGTTCTTCGAAGGCTGAGTACGGATCATACAAAGGAGACCATGCGTGAGATCGCAGAATGCGGTGTGCGTGGAGATGAAGGAATCAAAGAATTTTCTGTTCCCTACAAAGATATGGAAATTAAGGTCTGTGTAGCCAGTGGCCTTGCAAATGCCAGAAAGGTCATGGAACGGGTAAAGAACGGGGAAGCCCAGTATCATCTTATCGAGATCATGGCGTGTCGCCGTGGCTGTATCATGGGTGGCGGACAGCCGGTACGTGCAGGAGCCAGGACAAAGGCTGCCAGAGCAAAAGGTTTGTACAATGCAGATAATACCATGCTGATCAAGAAATCTGATGAGAACCCGATGGTTCTGGAATTATATGAGGGATTGTTAAAAGGTAAGGAGCATAAGCTTTTGCACAATGAATTTTATTAAACCATGAACAGAATATATAATTTCAGTTTCGCGAAATTCGTAAAAAATGAATAAGAAAAAGCCCGACTGCATAATATTTAGAGGAGATTTATGAATCAGAGTCTTTTATAAACAGGCTCCAGAACACACCTCAAATTATTTCAGGCAGGAGGGCTTTTTTATATGGAGAATTATCAGGTTTACCGGGATATACAGGCCAGAACAGGCGGAGACATATACATAGGCATTGTTGGCCCTGTACGCACCGGAAAATCCACCTTTATCCGGAGATTTATGGAGCTTGTGGCATTGCCACAGATGGAGGAAAAACTTCAGGCAGAAGTAAGAGACCAGCTGCCTTTAAGCGGAGCAGGTAAGACTATCACTACCGTAGAACCCAAATTTATTCCAAAGGATGCAGTAGCTGTTACCCTGGGAGAAGATCAGAATGTAAAGGTGCGCCTGATCGACTGTGTGGGTTTTATGGTAAAAGATGCAGGGGGAAACATGGAAGAGGGAAAGGAGCGAATGGTCAAAACACCCTGGCAGCCAAAGGCAATCCCCTTTCAGGAAGCAGCCAGGATTGGCACGGAAAAAGTCATAAAAGAACATTCTACCATCGGACTTGTCATCACCACAGATGGAAGCTTTGGGGAAATACCAAGGGAGAACTTTATAAAAGCAGAGGAAGAAACCATCATAGAGCTGAAAAAGCAGGGTAAGCCATTTCTGGTTCTTGTAAATTCCCAGCTGCCCCACAAAGAGGAAACCAAAAAGCTGGCCCGGGATATAGAACTGACTTATCAGGTACCGGCGCTTCCCGTGAACTGTGAACAGCTGAAAAAGGAAGATGTTACCAGGATCCTTGAGGAGATTCTCTATGAGTTTCCTATTACGGAAATCCGTTATTTTATTCCAAAGTGGGTAGAAATGCTTCCAAAGGATCATGAGCTGAAAGCCCAGATCTTGTCACAAATCCGGGAAAAAATGAAAAAATCCAGTCATATACGTGATATTACCAGGGAGTCTGTAAAACTGGATGGCCCCTATGTACAGGACACACTTCTTGATCATGTGGATCTGTCTGACGGAATCGTACAGGTGAGAATTCAGGTGAACGATCAGTACTATTACAAGATGCTTAGCGAAATGAGCGGAATTCCAATGGAAAGTGAGTATGAACTGATCCATACAATGCGGGAACTGGCAGATATGAAGGAAAAGTATATAAAAGTGCAGGCAGCCCTGGAATCCGTATCAGGAAGCGGTTATGGTGTTGTGGTTCCAGAACTTTCGGAAATCCAGCTGGAGAAACCGGCAGTGATCCGGCAGGGAAATAAATATGGAGTAAAAATAAAATCCAAAAGTCCGTCGATCCATATGATACGTGCCAATATTGAGACAGAAATTGCTCCTATTGTAGGAACACAGCAGCAGGCGGAGGATTTGATCACTTATATCGGACAAAGTGAACAGCGGGGAGAAAGTGTCTGGGAAACAAATATTTTCGGGAAATCTATTGAGCAGCTGGTACAGGATGGAATTCGCACAAAACTGGCTGCCATCAGTGAAGAAAGCCAGGTGAAGCTGCAGGATACCATGCAGAAAATTGTAAATGACAGCAAAGGCGGGCTGGTTTGTATTATTATTTAGGTGCTAAAATAGGGGTACATCGAAAAAAGGCAGAACAGGAAATATGTTTCTGCCTTTTTGCATGTAAAAATTAATTTTGCCTGTGAGCATGTTCTTTTTTCCACTGAGCCAGAAATTCCAGCTGTTCCTGGTCGGAGAGTGCCTGGGAAATGGGATCATTTCCAGCTGCAATACAGCACAGAAGAATAAGTGCCTGAAGCATAAAGAACAACAAAATAAGTAAAATCATATAGGACCTCCTGTGGAATTACTGAAATGATAAGGAAAGTATTTACCAGAAAAAATATTTTATACATTTTATGTGGTAAAAGTGGAAATTTGTATATGATTTTGGTATAATAAAGTGAACTCCTTTTTACAGAAAAAGGAAATTATGTGGTACAATCTGTAAAGAACTTCGGACAGATGATATGTCTGCTTCGAAACTGATATTCAGGAGAGGAAATCAATGAAAAAGAAAATGGTCGCAATGGTGCTTGCAGCTGTCCTTGCAGTGGCTCCCGCACAGGGAATATATGCAGAGAGTGCAGATGCAGCAGGCAGCACTACAGTCACAGAAGTGCAGCAAAAGGTTCAGCCGGGCTGGGTGAAGGTTAAGAAATCCTATCGCTGGAGACAGGAGGACGGAAGCTATCTGAATACACCGGGCTGGGTGACCCTTGAGGGAAAGATATATTATCTGAAGAAAGATGGCACACGCTATACCGGCTTTTTTACCTTAAATGGCAAGAAATACTATCTGAATCCTTCCCTCACCTATGGGTTCCGCAGGGTTAATGGAAAGAGATATTATTTTGACTGGGCTACCGGAGCTGTCCGCACCGGCTGGCAGACAGTGAAAAAGAAAACCAGGTACTTCCTGAAAGCGGGCAACATGGCCAGCAGCCGCTGGATCAATCTCAAGGGTAAATATTATTTTATCAAAAAAGATGGAACCTGTGTACCGCCGTCGACCTGGCTGAAGGTAAAAGGCAAACAGTATTATATCAGCCAGAAAGGCTATCGTGTTACCGGTTCCCAGAAAATCAATGGGAAGAGGTATTTCTTCCGAAAAGACGGTTCCCTGATTACAAATCAAAGTTCCTATAAAGTAAAGGGGCAGTATTATGAGATCGGGGAGAATGGTGTAGCTGTAAAGGTATCTGCAATGAAGGCACAATGCTATAAGAAAGCCCGGGCATTTGTTGCAAAGCATACCAGCTCCAATATGTCCAACAGCCAGAAGTTCCGCACCTGCTTTAATTACCTTATGGCTTACACTAATTTTAAGCCGTGGATCAATCCTACAGATGCTGAATTTAAGACAACCTCCTGGCCGTATAAATATGCCAGCTACATGTTTGATAATGGGCTTTCCGGCAGCTGTTACGGTGTTGCCAGTGCTGTTGCTGCCTGTGCAAAGGTACTTGGATATGAGCCATATGTGATTGCCACCACCGGTGACCATGGTTTTGTCATGATCGATGGACTTTATTATGACAATATGGGACCACTTTTTGGGGCATCCACACATTTTGCCTATACCACCAGATCTAAAGTGAAATTTTAAAGCAGCAGGTCTGCTTTGAAAAATATAATCCATAATTAAGAAGGAGTATATGAACTATGAAAAAATGGAAAAAATTACTTATTCCGGCAGTCTGCCTTTTCCTGATGCAGGCACCGGTGATCGCTTCAGCTGAAAGTGATACTACGACAGGAGTGGCAGCAGAGACCACAGTAACTCCTACCCCGGTTCCTGCCAAGAATGGTGTGATCAAAGAGAAGAATAAGCTTTACTACTACAAAAATGGTGTGAAGCAGAAAAACTGCTGGGATCCTACCAGAACCTATTACTTTGACAAAAAAGGCGTGGCAGTTACCGCACGTAAGGCTTATGGCTCCAAGCAGAACATTGTAACCAAAAAGATCGGCAAGAAGACTTACGGTTTTGATGTCAATGGACGCAAGGTAAAAAATGGCGTTTATGCAGATGCAAAGGGCAAAGCATACTATTTCGATAAAAAGGGCGTTCTCAGTGCAAAGAAATCCAAAAGGATCAATGCTGCAGCTAAGCCTATGTCCACCACAGGTTCCACTCTTCGCAAGCTCCTTGGCAAACCAATCAGGACAAAAAGTGCAAAATCCTGTTATAGTGGAGTGAAGAGAGACTACAGATGGATCTACTCCCACATTATTGTACAGGTTGGTAAGCAGACCAACGGAGATTTCCTTGTATATGGTATACAGGCACGCTGATCCCAGAGTATTTTGGAAGTATAACGGAAATTTTTTCAGAGGCAAACGTGATATCAAAAAAGATATAGAAAAACAGGAGAGAAATAGTATGATAAAGTTAAAAAAATCACTGGCAGTGATCCTGTCACTTACTCTGACTTTTGGAGCAGGAACTCCGGTATTTGCAGCAGGGGAGACTGCTGCAGTACAGGCAGAGGCTGTTTCCACAGAGGCACCTGCGACAACTCCGGCAGCTGTTAAGAAACCTCCGAAAACCGGATTTTACACAGCAGCAGATGGAAAGACCTACTACTACAAGAACCGCAAAAAAGTCACCAATAAATATGGAATCAAGATCAAGGGAAAATATTACCGCATCAGTAAGACTGGTGTTGTTACCAAAGTGTCTGAAGCAGAGGGACTTGCAGGTATCCGTCTTGATAAATGCGGCGGAAGCTTAAGAAAAGCTTTCACCTGGAGTTCTACCAATATTCGGTATTGGGGAAATGTGGGCAAGCCAAGAAAAGGCCAGAATGAAGTTGCCTACTATGCAACCTATGGCTTTAAAAACGGAAGAGGAGACTGCTACGTTATGGCAGCAACCTTCTGTATGATGGCAAAAGTAAAAACCGGTAAGACCGTATATATGGTAAAAGGTACTGTACCTCAGGCAAACGGCAAGAATGGCCCTCACGGCTGGTGCGAAGTCAAATGGGGCAAAAATAAGACCTGTGTATATGATCCGAACTTTGCCTATACTTACAGAAACACCAAGGTAAAACACCACAGTGGTTATAAATTCACTTATTCTATGCTTGGAAAAGGCCATGGCCTTTACAAATATAATCTCAAGAAAGTAAAACGCATCAAAGCATGAGATGACACAAAGAAAATGACATAAGGAGACGACAGATCATGAAGAAAAAAATCATAATGGCATTATTAGTTGGTTCACTTGCAGCAACAGCTCCTGTAAGCTGTTTTGCAGCAGAGACCAGTGCAGAAACCACAGCTGACGCAGATACAACAGAAGAGACTGAAGAGGCTTCTGAGGAAACTGAGAATCTGAAAACAGTTGGAGAAGAAACAGAAGATGCCATTAGTTTCAAATTAAAAAATGCTACTACTAAAAAAATCACAGGTCTTGCGATCAAGACATCTGAGGACGCAGAATTTCCGGAGAACATGATGGCAGCTGACGATTCTTTTGCCCTGAAAGAGAAGAAGACAGTATTCTTTACTAAAGCAGACACTGCAGATGCCGCACAAAGCACAGAAAATGCAGCAGAAGATCAGGCACCGACTTATGACCTGCACCTTACTTTTGAGGATCAGACTACTGCAGACGTTCACGGGGTAGCGCTGGAGGATCTTGTTACTCTTGTTATCCGTGAGAAAAATGGTATTGTATATGGTACCTATCAGAAGCAGAGCGATAAGGAAAAAGCAAGCACCTATGATACAGAAAAGGCACTTGCAGACCAGGCAGCAGCCGATGCGGCAGCACAGGCACAGGCTGAGGCAGATGCAGCCGCTGCACAGCAGTCACAGAGCAGTGATTACTCCAATGACTACAGCTATGATTATGGCGGAGATGATTACAGTGGTGGAGACGACTACAGCGGCGGAGACGACGGTGGAGACGGTTGCTTGGATAACGGACTTTTAGGTTGATCCCAAAACAGACGTTAATTTCCGTCAGAGAAAGAAAATGAATACAGAACAGGGCGCTGTACTGTGAAAAGAGCAGTGCAGCGCCCTTGTTCAACTTTAGGAGAAAAAATCATGTCGTTAGTATCAAATCTGTTTCTGCTTTTTGTGGCGGCAAGTGTGCTTGTCTATTACATTGTGCCTCACAGATTTCAGTGGATCGTTTTACTGGCTTTCAGCTATGTTTATTATATAGCAGGAGGTCCCCGTTATGTTATCTTTATTTTATTTTCCACTGTTGTTACCTGGCTGACAGCTCTTTTTATTGAGAAAACAGAAGAAAAGGGGAATCACAAAGGAGCGCGCAGACTTCTGATCCTGGGGCTGCTTCTGAATTTTGGCATGCTTGGCATTGTAAAATATACCAATTTTGCAGTGGAGAATCTCAATGCCCTGTTTCATATGAATTTAAGGGAGATGAAGCTTTTGCTTCCTCTGGGAATTTCTTTTTATACCTTTCAGTCCTCCGGATATCTTCTGGATGTCTACTGGAAAAGGTGTAAAGCAGAAAAACAGCCCTTTAAATACGCTCTGTTTGTGTCTTTCTTTCCGCAGATCCTTCAGGGACCAATTGGAAGATACAGTCGTCTGGCACAGCAGCTCTATGCGCCCCATAAGCTTGACGGAACCAATATTACCCGTGGATTTCAGCGGATCCTCTGGGGCTTTTTCAAAAAAATGATCCTTGCAGATTGGGCTGCGGTATTTGCAGATGCGATCTTTGAGGATCCGGATAAATTCAGCGGGATTGCCATTCTTGGGGTTCTGTTTTATACCATTCAGCTGTATGCAGATTTCTCAGGCGGAATGGATGTGGTAATCGGAATTGCTTCCATGTTTGGAATAGAACTGGACGAGAACTTTAAGCGTCCGTTTTTTGCAATCTCTATTACAGATTTCTGGCATCGCTGGCATATTACACTGGGAACCTGGATGAAGGACTATGTGTTTTATCCGGTTACCTTATCCGGTTGGATGGGAAAATTTGGAAAATGGGGCAAGAAAGTTTTTGGAAAAAAGACCGGCCGCACACTCCCCATCTGTGTGGCAAATCTGATCGTATTCTTTGTAGTCGGCGTGTGGCATGGTGCTGCGTGGAAATACATTGTATATGGCATGTATAATGGTGTGATCATAGCTTTCAGTGGTCTTATGGCAGAACACTACCGGAACTGGAAAAAGAAACTGCATATTTCGGGAAAAGAAACCTGGTATTATGTGTTTACTGTGATTCGTACTTTCATCCTGGTGGTGATCAGCAACTATTTTGACCGCGCAGACAGTGTGAGACAGGCGCTGCATATGATGAAGCTCTCTGTGACACAGTTTGCACCGTCACAGCTGCTTCTGATCCCAGCCGGAAAGCAGGGAACAGCCTTTACCCCATATGCACTTCTGATCATAGCAGTTGGCTGTATCATCTTGTTTGTGGTAAGTGTACTCCAGGAGAGAGGTGTGAAGATCCGGGAATCCCTTTCCAGACTTCCTCTTCCTGTTACAGCAGCCATTTATTTTTGCATGCTGGTATCTATTGGATTATTTGGATCCACTGCAGTAGCGAGAGGTTTTATATATGCACAGTTTTAAGAAAATCATAAAAACAATCATTGTCCTTGCTGTTTGTGTGGCACTTCTTGTGGGACTGGATCTGGCTCTTTATCCCTGTACCTTTATGAGAAACGACATCCATTCAGTTGTGACAGAACAGTATGACGATATTATACTGGGAACTTCCCATGGAATGACAGATATTGATCCTGCAGTGATGGAGGAGGTTACAGGCAGAACCGGCCATAATATGTGTGTGGGCGGAGAATATGGGATTGACGCCTATTATATTGCAAAGCTGATCCAGGAGAAGCAAAAACCTTCCAGGATCATTTACGAGGTGGATCCTGGTTACTTTGTTTCAGAAAAAGAGGAGGGCAACAATTATCTGTTGTTTTACCATGAGTTCCCATTTTCCATGGCCAAATTGGAATATTTCTGGAACTCCATTGCTAAGTGTAATTTCCGGACCATTCTTTTTCCATGGTATGAATATTCATTAAGCTATGAATTAGGTAAGATTGGAGAGACGTTCCCGCAGAAATGGAACAAAGATTACGATATTTCTCATCTGAAAAGCGATACCCAGGAATATCATGAAAGTGGTTTTATTGAGAGATATCCGGTGGATACCTCCAAGCTGAAAATGAAAGATATCAAGGTATTCGAAGAGGAAAGCGTGAATCCTCAGAATATGGAGTATCTTGGTAAGCTGATTGATTTCTGCAGGGAAAATGATATAGAATTTGTCGCAGTAACCACCCCGATTCCTCTTGATACCCTGAGAGCCTACAGTGATAATTACAATGCAGCATGGCAGTATTTTGGAGAGTATTTTGATAAGAAAGGTATTACATACCTGAATTTTAATACCCAGTACTTTAAGGCATTTACCCATGAATTAAATGCCTACACAGATTATGACGGACATATGAATGGAAATGCAGCGGCAGATTATTCAAAAGTTCTTGCAAATATTCTGAAGGAGGAAAAAGCATGATTACAAATGTTCTGGAATACCTGGAGAACTCAGCATCAAACTATCCGGATAAGATTGCTTTTGCAGATCTGGATAGCTCCTGTACCTTTGAGCAGCTTCGCTGTACAGGACGAAAGATCGGGACAGCTCTTGCAGCACATTTTGTACCGCGAAGCCCGGTGCCGGTCTTTATGGAAAAAGGGGTGGAGACCATAGGAATATTCATGGGAGCGGTTTATGCAGGCTGCTTTTATGTGCTGATGGACACCAAGCAGCCGGCAGCCAGATTGCAGCAGATCCTGGAGATTCTCGACAGCAACATTCTGGTCACTTCCGAAAAATACAAAAAAGATCTGGAAAAGCTGGACTTTAAGGGAACGGTGCTGATGGCAGAAGATCTGATAAATGGCGGGGAAGATCCGGTTCTTCTTGACAGGATCCGCAGCCAGGCTACAGATACAGATCCGTTATATGGTATTTTTACATCAGGTTCTACTGGAGTACCGAAAGGAGTAGTAGTAGGCCATCGTTCTGTTATAGATTTTATCGACTGTTTCACAGAACTGTTTCATATTACAGCAGAAGATGTGATGGGGAATCAGGCCCCCTGGGATTTTGATGTATCTGTAAAGGATATTTACTCCGGATTAAAAACAGGAGCCACTGTGCAGATCATTCCCAAGCAGTATTTTTCTATTCCCAAGAATCTTCTTGACTTCCTGATCGAAAGGGAGGTCACCACCATTGTATGGGCAGTATCTGCTCTTTGCATTATCAGTACGTTAAATGGATTTACCTACAAGGTTCCGGAAAAAATCAAAAAGATCCTGTTTTCCGGGGAAGTAATGCCTATCAAACACCTGAATATCTGGAGAAAATATCTTCCAGATGCCATGTTTGTGAACATTTACGGACCTACAGAGATCACCTGTAACTGTACTTATTATATTATTGACCGTGAGTTCCAGCCTGGGGATGTATTACCTATGGGGAAGGCATTCCCGAATGAAAAAGTATTCCTTTTGGATGAGGAAAATCATCTGGTGACAGAAAAAGGAGTAAATGGCGAGATCTGTGTGGCAGGAAGTGCTCTGGCTCTTGGATATTATCGAAATCCGGAGCAGACCCAAAAGGCATTTGTACAGAATCCGCTGAATGACCGTTATCTGGAGCCTGTTTACCGAACCGGAGATCTTGCATTTTATAATGACAGAGGCGAGCTTTGCTTTGCTACCCGTAAGGATTTTCAGATCAAACATATGGGACACCGTATTGAGTTGGGAGAAATCGAGAATGCCATGGATAAGATTCCACAGATCCGCAGAAGCCTGTGCATTTACGATCAGGCTAAGAATAAGATCGTGGCATTTTATGAAGGAGAAATCGACCGTAAGGCTCTTTCAAGGGCATTGGTGCAGTATGTTCCGAACTTTATGGTGCCAAATGTATTTGTCCAGGTGGAAACCATGCCTCTCACCAAGAATGGAAAGATCGATCGTAAAGCATTGACTGCCAGATATCAGGAGGGAAAATAGATGGAGAAATACGATTTTCTGGAAAGCATTTTAAAGGAAACAGCTCCAACACCTTCCTATGTTTTTGATCTGGATCTGCTCTTTGAGCATGTGGAAAAGGTAAAAAAATGTTTTGCAGGAAAAGCCAGAGTATGCTATGCCATGAAAGCAAATCCATTTCTTACAGGTCCTATGCTGGAGCATGTAGATCTGTTTGAAGTATGCTCTCCAGGTGAATTTCGTATCTGCGAGCGCACCGGGGTTCCTATGGAAAAGATTGTGCTTTCCGGAGTGTATAAGAACCCGGAGGACATTCAGTATGTGTTAAGAACCTATAAGGGAAAAGGTGTCTATACAGTAGAATCCTGGGAGCATCTGAAGCATCTGGATCAGACTGCCAAAGAACTTGGAATGGTTGTCGATGTGCTGCTCCGTGTTACCAGTGGAAATCAGTTTGGAATGGATGAAGAAGATATCAGGAAAATTATCAGAGACCGTAATAATGCCTATACAGGGATAAACATCCTTGGAATCCAGTTTTATTCCGGTACCCAGAAAAGAAATCTGTCCCAGATGGAAAAGGAACTTCAGCAGCTGGACGCTTTTCTTGGAGAACTGAAAGAGAACTATGGTTTTCAGGCACAGGAACTGGAATATGGACCAGGCTTTTTCGCTCCTTATTTTGTGAAAGATAAAGAGGAACCTGTGGAGGAACTTCTGGGAGAATTTGGCAAAATTCTGGATGGACTTACCTTTGGGGGAAATGTGATCCTGGAGATGGGGCGCTATCTGGCTTATCTTTGTGGATTTTATCTGACCTCCATTGTTGATTTGAAAGTGAATCATGAGCAGTCCTATGCTATTGTAGACGGTGGTATCAATCATCTGAATTACTACGGACAGACAATGGCAATGAAACAGCCTTACTGTACGCAGTTGGACAGTAAGGGACAGGCACGTGTATGTGGTGAGCAGGAGCAGTGGGATCTGTGTGGATCACTTTGTACAGTAAGTGATGTAATTGTAAAGCTTTTTCCATTGAAAAATCCACAGA
>CAKRRX010000077.1 GCA_934394595.1 uncultured Blautia sp.
GGCAGACGAGCAAGACTAAGGATCTTGTAAGCATTGCGCTTGTGTGGGTTCAAGTCCCATCTTCCGCATTTTTTATTTTCCGAAAATAGTAAAGAGCTGTAAAACATCTAACCATTTGATTTTACAGGCTCTTTTTTATTTTCCTTTCATCTTCAGGCACACAGACCTTCTTTAAAACTCCCGCCATTCTCACATTTACACCATAAAAAAATATCATCAGTTCAGGACCTCTGTAAGATCTTTTAAAACTGATGATATTTTTCAAATACACTCTAAATGGGCTGTCACCCTTTATCTCGGTAATTCTGTCACAGTCTCCAGCTTAAAGCCTTCCCACATATCTGCTGAAATATTCCACTCACGCAGATCTGTCACAATCTTATGGTAAAACGCCTGTCCGCCTCGGACAATATCGTAAGTACGTGCATCACCTCTTGCCTCCAGATGACGTCCGAAACTGCAGTTTGCCACATCCTCCGGGCCATAATCATCCACATCCCCGCCCGGCCAGAATATATACAGCCGCGGAATATCATCAATCTGACGAAGATCAATTCCTGCCAGCTTCAGAAATTTCTTTCCAACAATCTCATGTGCAGTAAATACATGCGCATACCGCCACACCGTCCTTGTAAAATCAGACACGCGGAACTGTCCCAGCCAGTCCTCATCCATCATTCCCTCAGAAGTCTCTCTGGAAACGATCACCACAATTGGGAACAGCCGCTCCGTATCACCAAGAGCAGTAAGAAGATCTCCAAACATCTCTTCTCTCATAATACGGCGTCTGTTGGAGCACTCGATTCCGTTTACGATTCCAATATTATCTACCACAGTCTTATAGTATCCCGGATAGCTAAAGAAGGTTACACCAGGATCCTGTATAGAATGTTCCCGCTCCGGCTGTGCATATCCATTGCACACCTTCAGGATTACTTTTCCCTGACGTGACACCTCAAGCCCGGCCTCTGAATACCAGATTCTGCCGCCAACCTCCATGTCCATATGTCTTACATGCATATTCAACCGCATATTGTCCGGATCATAGTTTACCGCAACATGATAAGCAAGAATATCACCATGATAGGTACTTGTCTTCTGCGGCATTTCTTTAAAAAGTACGCCATATTTTCCAACAATCCACCCATAGATAGCATCTGCTGTCTGATGGAAGATATTTGCTGCAGAAATTGTGGTTCCCTCTCTCATCCGGCTTCCATCCACCTGTGTACACATCTGAAATACATTATGGCGGATAAGAGGCTTCATCTCATAATGCCAGGACTCGCCAAGACTTTCCTCCCTGCCATCATTATAAACATCCCGCTCTTTAAATATAGCTGTCAGACGGCCATCGTGAAACTGGCTGTCATTTAACAGCGCAATGATCGTATTCACATTGATAGGCACTTTACGATTACGGTGAAGGAGCTGGTCTACCAGGGTCTGCTTGCTGGTCTTATAAATACGCTTAGCCAGATTTTCCACCTGCAATTCACAGTCTTCATCCAGCAGCTGTGCCACCTCCGGATACAGTTGTCCCTCTCCCAGCTTCAGACGAAAATGACTCTTGATCATATCACTCCATCTGCCGGATTTGTACAGGGAATGTCCCAGATCCTCAAACAATGTAACCATGGATTTATCACAAAGCTCCAGAGTTGCCAGAATACTGTTGAAATACCGGGAAAATCCCTTATAATTTTTCCAGAGTTCTTCTCCTTTGTAGCGCATGTCATGCTCAATCTCATGCCAGCCCTCAAAAAACATGGTCTTGATCTGGATCTCAAAGGTATCGTCAATATACATATCCCAGGTCTCCAAAGAAATCTCAGATCTTAAATATTCCGGAAGCCTGCACACTCCATTCAGCTTGGTAGGCTTAAACTCTTCCTCGCTGCGCTCTGAGGTGGACCATCCGATTACATCAAAGGTATTTTCCACAATATTCTGGCAGATCTCCACGTCATCATCAAAGTACAGATTGATACGCACCCCCACCAGATCCTGCAGCTTCTTATTTTCTGCACCGTAATCCTTCAGGGCAAATTTATGCGCCATGGAAGAAGCTGTCTTAATCCTGGAAAAGACTCTGTAATACAGACCGCACTGCTCCAGACGATCACTGATGATTCGCTTCAGATCCTGCTCTACAATCGCCGGGACCTTTACCTTTGCAGACAGTTCCTCCTTTGTGAAAACCACTCGTTTATATTCACTCACTAATTCTACACCACCAATTTATTATACATTTCTTGCATTTTTCAATCACTTTTTAGTATACCAGATTTTCACAGAATAAAAAAGGGATAATTTCGCTGTACTGGCAAATATCACTTTAAATCAGAAACATTTCTTACACGCTTCATACCCCTGCGCCTCGGCCTGTGAAAGAGGTTCCTGATACGCTTTATCCGGATTCATATTACCGCAGTCCGGAATGCTGTGATATTTGCTTCCGGTAGCGGAAATCCACACCATTTCCTCCTGACTTTCTATATCAGCAGAATCCTCTTCCAAGCTCTCTGTTTCAGCTGCAGATCCCTGTTCTTCTTTATACTGTGCAGTAAAGCCTTGTTCTTCTGCTTCTACCGGGCTGCCATCACCGGCGGTATAATCATTACAAGGATCCATATTCCAGGTAATAGAATTCCCGTCAGAAGATGCCACTATGGTTCCCTGCTCATCTGTACGGTATACCTGGATTTCCATATCATACAGTTTTTCCATGGTATCTGCATCCGGATGACCATACATATTATCTGCGCCACAGCTGATCACAGCAAATTCCGGTATCGTCTCCTGAAGAAAATCCCAGCTTGTAGCAGTGGCAGATCCATGATGTCCCACACTAAGCACATCACATTTCAGATCAAGGCCAGAAGCCACCATATCTGCCTCACTGTTATGATCTGCATCTCCGGTAAAGATAAAACTGTTATTTCCATTGATCAGCTTAATTGCCACAGAATTGGCATTGCTTTCTTTACTGATTTCCCTTGGCGACAGGATCACGAATTTTCCGGAGCCAAAAGTGTATTCTGTACCTACCGCCGGATGAGAAACCTCAAGTCCCTGCTCTTTGACCCCACTTATAAAAGAATCATACAAAGAAGAATCATGGACATAATCCGCACCGATCACCTGATCCACCTGAAAAGCACTGAGACAGCCAATCAGACCGCTGACATGATCCTCATCATAATGGGAGGAGATCAGATAATCAATCTCATCAATCTTCTTTTCCTGCAAATAGGACACCACGTAACTGGATGCGCTTCGCGGTCCACCATCGTACAGCAAAGTCTGTCCTTCTGATTCCACCAAAATTGACAAGCCCTGCCCTACATCCAGGAAATGTACCGTCATACTTCCATCTGCTGCCAGCACAAAATCCGAATTCATACAAATTCCCACTGTCATCAACAAAACAGCTGTAAAGAGTAACCAACTTTGTCTAATTTTTGTTCTTATAAATTTCATATTTTTCCTTCTTTCGTATGTTTCTTTCCAAATTCTGTATAAATAAGCATTTCCATAAGCCTGGAATTCTATTTTCTGCATATATTCATACCTGAGGTTACCGCTGCATAAAATAAGCCGAAAAGCATTTTGTGAGGTTGTTCATGTATTACGGCAAAGCTTTACATGCACAACAGGAAAATATTGACAGGGGAACCCTGCAGGTCACTGTACACTCTGACGCAGACAACCGTCCTGTAGAAAACGCCCGTGTACGAATTTCTTACACTGGCGATCCAGACAGCATTATAGAAGAAGTCCGTACCGATTCCTCTGGAAACACCCCGGTGCTGGAATTAAAAGCCCCGCCTTTGGAGTACAGCCTGAATATCCAGGAAGAAGCACAACCTTATGCAGAATACTCCATTCAGATAGAAGCTGAAGATTTTCATGAAGAGGAAATTGCAGGAACCGAAGTGCTGCCTGATGTGCTGGCAAAACAGCCCGTCCTCATGAATCCCAGACAAAGCACCGTCTCTGGCAGCCGTGTTGTTATTCCACCTCATACCCTTTTCTATGAATATCCACCAAAGATCCCGGAAGCAGAGGTGAAGCCGGTGAATGAGACTGGTGAGATCGTCCTGAGTAAAGTTGTGATCCCGGAGTATATTATCGTTCACGATGGCCCGGTAAACGACGATTCTGCCAACAATTATTACGTACGCTACCGCGATTACATCAAAAATGTGGCCAGCAGTGAAATTTACGCCACCTGGCCCGATGATACCATCCGCGCCAATGTCCTGGCAATCATGTCCTTTACTCTAAACAGGGTTTATACGGAATGGTACCGAAATAAACGAAAAGATTACACTATCACCTCATCCACAGCCTACGACCACAAATGGATCCGGGGACGCAATATTTTTGACTCCATTGACCGCATTGTGGATGAGCTTTTTGAAAATTATCTTTCCCGCCCCAATGTCCGCCAGCCTATCCTCACCCAGTATTGTGACGGCGAACGGGTACAGTGCCGGGACAGAGGCTGGATGACCCAGTGGGGCAGCAAACGGCTGGGAGATCAGGGATACTCTGCCATTGAAATCCTCCGCTACTTCTATGGCAACGACATGTATATCAATGTAGCAGAGGAGATATCCGGAATCCCTGCTTCCTGGCCAGGTTATGACCTGGACATCGGTGCCTCCGGCAACAAAGTCCTGCAGATACAGGAACAGCTAAACGCCATTAATCAAGCTTATCCGGCTATTCCCAAAGTAAATGCCGATGGTATTTACGGCACACAGACACAGGATTCCGTAAAAAAATTCCAGGATGTTTTCGGCCTTCCCCAGACTGGCATTGTAGATTATCTCACCTGGTACAAAATACAGGAAATTTATGTAGCTGTTACAAGGATTGCAGAACTTCAGTAAAAACATCTTTTCGGCTGCACCACACAGATTACAGGAATCTGAAATGTGCCCTGGAAGCCCCTAAAAAAACACAATGTGGCGGGAATCAAACCTTCCCGCCACATTTTCATATTCTGTGTCTGCTCCGTCAGAAAATCTTCAGAATATCATTATACATCACCACAACCATCAGCACCATCAAAAGCATCAGCCCTGCAAAATGAACCATTCCTTCCACCTGGCGGTTGACAGGCTTTTTGCGGACTGCTTCAATAACCAGAAATACAAGACGGCCACCATCCAGCGCCGGAAGAGGCAGCAGATTCATCACTCCAAGATTGGCTGATAATAATGCCGCCATGTACAGCATATTTACCCATACTGTCAGCATTCCTTCGCTCTTACTTTCCTCGTAAGTGCTTCCAATGGCATCCACAACTCCCACAGGGCCGCTTAAATCTTTCATTCCCAGGCCGCCGGTCACCAGTTCTTTCAGGCTTAGCAATGTAGAACGGATCAGATATTTCACTTCCAAGGCGCCATATTTCAGGACACCAAATCCACTGGCCTTTGTATAAGAAACATTGTAGGAAAAATTCAGGATCGGAGTACGGTATTCCTTCGGTGTCACGTCTGTCTCATACTCCAGCCCATTTCTCTCATAAGTGATATTCACAGTCTCGCCAGTAAGTGGATGTTTTTCCAGATATGCTGTATAATCATCTGCATTTTCCAGTGTCACACCATTGATCGACGTGATCACATCTCCAGGCTCTACACCGGTCTCTGACAGAGCCTGCCCCGGAATCAGTGATTCCACTTCCATAGAACCGTTGTTTTTTCGGTTAAAGCCAAGAAGATACTTCACCTGCACATCTGGCTTAAAGGAAAGCTCCACATCCTTTCCATCTCTTTCCACTGTCATCTGAATCGTCTCATCCTCTTTTAGACTGTTCAGATACGTATACAGATAGAGATCCCTGGCAAGATCAATGTGATAGCCCTGGTACTCCTTTATAATATCCCCTTCCTGAAGGCCAGCCTCCGCTGCAGAAGAACCTTTTTCCACACTTGTCACTTCTGCAGGATCATATCCTACAAGGGCAACAATGATTACTGCAAGCACAAGGGCAAGGATAAAATTAAAAATCGGTCCTGCCGCCACAGTAGCAATTCTTCCCCATATAGGCGCTCCGTTAAAAGTTCCCGGACGTTCATCATCCATATCTTCTCCCATCATGGCACAGGAACCGCCAATGGGAAGTAATTTCAGGGAATATCTGGTTCCATTTTTCACAGTACTGAGAAGCCTAGGCCCCATTCCCAGAGAAAATTCATTTACCACTATCTTACTTTTCTTTGCCAGAAGAAAATGTCCCAGCTCATGAAAAAGAATGATTCCGCTGAAAATCAGTATTGCCAGAATAATCTTCAACCTACCACCTGCTTTCAATCCATTTATACGTCTCGTCTTCCGCTGCCAGTATTTCATCCAGGTTCGGATTCTGGATCACCTTGTGTCTGTCCATAGACTGCCGGATGATCTCATAAATATCCAGGAATCTGATCTTTTCCTGCAGAAATTTCTTCACTGCCAGTTCATTGGCTGCATTAAATACAGTGGGCATACTTCCGCCCATTCTTGCAGCCTCCATAGCCATAGGAAGCCCCAGAAATGTGTCCATATCCGGATCCTCAAATGTGATCTCTTTTAATTTGTGAAAATCCAAGCGTTCTCCATCCAGGAAACGCCGCTCCGGATAATAAAGGGCATACTGAATGGGAAGCCGCATATCCGGGGTTCCCAGCTGCGCCATCACAGCCCCATCCTTAAATTCCACCATGGAATGTATGATACTTTTGGGCTGGACAACCACCTGAATATGATCCAGATCCACATCAAACAGCCATCTGGCTTCCATCACTTCCAGACCTTTGTTTACCAGAGTTGCAGAATCCACTGTGATCTTCTGGCCCATGACCCAGTTCGGATGCTTCAAGGTATCAGCAAGAGTAACCTGCTGAAGATCTTTTGTCTTTTTTCCCCGGAAAGGACCGCCGGAAGCTGTGATCAGAAGCTTCTCCACCTGTCTTCTCTCTTCGCCGTGAAGGGCCTGAAAAATGGCACTGTGTTCACTGTCTACCGGCAGGATCTTTACCCCGTATTCCTTTGCCATAGGAATGATCAGATGTCCTGCTGTCACAAGGGTCTCCTTATTTGCAAGAGCGATATCCTTGCCTGCCCGGATTCCCTCCATGGTAGGACGGATTCCGATCATGCCAACTACAGCAGTAACTAAAATCTCCACTTCCGGCATACGCGCCAGCTCCAAAAGCCCTTCCATACCGGAAACGATCTTGATATCAGTATCCTTCAGACGCACTGCCAGATCCTTTGCAGCAGCTTCCTCCCACACTGCGATCAGCTGTGGATGAAACTCTCTTGCCTGTTCTTCCAGAAGCTTTACATTTTTCCCGGCACTGATGCCCAGTACTTCAATATCTCCATTGGCTCTTACCACATCCAGAGTCTGTGTTCCAATAGAACCTGTGGAGCCTAAAATTGCAATTTTCTTCATCTCCAAATGTCCTTTCATTTCTGCTTATAAAAACAAGCATGAACAGCTTTTTGACCTTTTGCCCCTGATATCATCAGATTCCAAGCACCAGTTTTGCAAGGAAATAAATAGCTGGTGCAGTAAAGATCACACTGTCAAACCGGTCAAGGATTCCACCATGTCCCGGGATCAGCTTTCCGTAATCCTTGATTCCCTGATTTCTCTTGATTGCAGATGCAGCCAGATCGCCTACCATGGAAATCAGCGCTCCCACAGCACAGATCAGGGCATATTCTGCCATAGGTCCCTGTGTAGCAGCTGCATAGATCACACCAAGAAGTGCAGCACCGGCTACTCCGCCAATTCCACCTTCCACGGATTTCTTCGGACTTAAGATCGGCGCCATCTTATGCTTGCCAATGAGCATACCCACACAGTAAGCGCAGGTATCGCAGCCCCAGGAGCAAAGGAAGATCAGCCATACCAGAAATTTTCCATCTGGCAGATTTCTGGTAAGATAAATAAAGGAAAGCATCACAGCCACATATACTACTCCGAAAAAGGCCGGCATCACCTGTTCAGCATTAAAACGCGGATACGTAAACACATACACAAACATGAAGATCATGAATGCAAGGATCACGCCCATCATTCCGTATTTTTCAAAATCGATCATCATCAGGATATAATAGATCACAGCTGCCAGATAACCTGCAATTTCCAGTGCATTAAAGCTGTCAGTACGTACTTTCATAGCCTTATACAGTTCCTGCATTCCGATCAGGGAAATTCCAAGCAGCGTAAAAAACAGAACATAGCCTCCACTGATAATAGTCAGAAGTGCCACTGCCACAAGGACAATACCACTCAAAAGACGTGTCTTAAACATCTTACTCCTCCTTTACCCCACCGTATCTTCTGTCTCTTTGATTATATTTCTCTATGGCACGTACTAATTCAGCTTTGTTAAAATCCGGCCATGCCACATCTGTAAAATAAAATTCCGTATACGCCATCTGCCACATCAGGAAATTTGAAAGACGCTGTTCCCCACTGGTTCGGATCATAAGGTCTGGATCTGGCACTCCGGCGGTGTCCAGATAACCGCTGATTCTCTCTTCTGTCACATCCTCAGGGGACAACTTTCCATCTGCCACGTCCTGAACCATTTTTTTCATGCCACGTGTGATCTCATCACGGCTTCCATAATTCATGGCAATCTGAAAATATAATTCATCATAATCCTTGGAAAATTCTTCCAGCTTCCGGATGCTTTCCTGAATATCCGGTGCAAAAGCAGAAATATCTCCAATGATCTTAATTTTCATTTTGTTATCTCTGGAAATCTTGATACATTTTTTCAGATAGCTGCGAAACAGCTTCATCAGACCATCCACTTCATCCTTGGATCGTCTCCAGTTTTCTGTGGAAAATGCATAGACAGTCAGATATTTCACGCCCAGATCTTTGATATCATAACAGATTTTTTCCAGGTTGGCACAGCCCTTTACATGTCCATATCCTCTTGGCATTCCCTTTGCTTTTGCCCACCGTCCGTTGCCATCCAGAATAATGGCAATATGATTGGGTACGTTCATAATCTTCTCCTTATGTTTATTTAAAATCCTTTTTTATATGAGGTTAGGGGCAAAAAGTCCTCTGACCTTTTGCCCCTGACATTTCTTATACAGTTACTGTTCGCAGGCAATATTATACTGTCATAATCTCCTTGCCTTTATTCTCAACAGCAGCATCTACATCTTTGATATACTTATCTGTAAGCTTCTGGATCTTGTCCTCCAGCTCTTTGATCTCGTCCTCAGATACATCCTCTTCTTTTTTTAGTTTTTTGTATGCATCATTTGCATCACGACGGATGTTGCGGACAGCTACCTTGGCAGCCTCTCCTTTTTTCTTGATATCCTTTACCAGCTCTTTACGGCGCTCCTCTGTAAGCTCCGGAAAGATAAGACGGATAATCTTGCCATCATTGCTTGGGTTCAGCCCCAGATCAGAAGTAAGGATTGCTTTTTCAATTCCTTTGATCAGACTGGATTCCCATGGCTGGATCTGGATCATGCGTGCTTCCGGAACTGTGATATTTGCCACCTGCTGAAGTGGTGTAGGTGATCCATAATAATCAACAGTCAGTTTATCCAGAATATGGGGATTTGCACGACCTGCACGGATCGTTGTCAGCTCTGCTTCCAGGCTTGCAAGTGTTTTTTTCATTTTCTCTTCATACTTCTGAATTCTCTCATCCATAAAATTAATCTCCCTCTTTATCATTTTCTGCCTGTGGCAGATTTTTATACGGTAACCTTTGTACCGGAGAATTTTCCGTGAACGGTATTCACGATGCTGTTCTCCTCATCCAGTGCAAATACCAGCATAGGCATTTTCTGCTCCAGACACATAATGGAAGCTGTCAGATCCATTGCTGCAAGCTTCTTGTCCACTACTTCCTGAATGGAAATCTCATCATATTTTACAGCATTTGGGTTTACCTTTGGATCGCTGTCATAAATGCCATCAACTGCCTTTGCCAGAAGAATGGCATCTGCCTCGATCTCAACTGCACGAAGTACAGTAGCCGTATCTGTGGAAAAATACGGATGTCCGGTACCGCCGGCAAAAAATACCAGTTTTCCCTGTGCAAAGCTCTCTTCCACGCTGTCCTTAGAATACAGCTTGGTAAATGCACCGCATGCAAATGGGGTATAGATCTCAGTTTTAAGACCTGTATATCTGCAAAGATCAGATACATAGATACAATTCATGATGGTAGCAAGCATTCCGATCTGGTCTGCCTTATTGCGGTCGATGGTCTCACTGGTACGTCCTCTCCAGAAATTTCCTCCGCCGATCACGATACCGATCTGGACACCTTCATCGGAAATTGCCTTGATCTGCTTTGCAACAGCAAGCACCGTGGCCTCATCAAAGCCTGTTTTCTTCGGACCTGCAAGGGCCTCTCCACTTAACTTCAGTAATACTCTTTTCATTTCCATTCTTTTATCCTGCCTTATTTTAATAATTACCAAACCTGAGCAACCACTTCATTGCCGCTTTCATCTACAGTAGTAGAAACCGTAAAGGTGTCATAATAGTGATATCCTGTCTCACCGGTCTCCGGCTCATTCTCATAATCACTGCCATTGGCATCTCCAAGAGCTGCAATCAGACTGCTAAGAGGCTGTCCGATATACTGTCTGGCCTGATCTGCACTTGCATCCGTATGATTATCCGGGTCCGGGGCAGCTGTAGGCTGTACATTCGAAGGATCCGGGGTAGCTGTAGGATCTGGGGTTTCCGATCCAGATGTCCCATCACCGTCATCCTGGGAATCATCAGAACTGCTGTCATCCAGTCCCAGACGTTTCTTCACATCATTCAGTGTGGAAACCTCCTGCTTGCTGCTGCCAGTGATATAGGTAGCATATGGAATGGAATCGTCTCCTGTTCCATCCATCCGCAGGGTGATCTGGGATATAGCCAGAAGGGGAAGCTTACGGAAATAGCACTCTGACAGATTCTCATCTGTATATACAATACGAATGTCAAAGCTTGTCACTGCATTCCCTTCAGAATCCTTCACATCTTTGTCATAGTAATAAAGTGCCTTATCCCCATCTTTCAAAGTGAACAGGCTATTGATCAGATCCTCGCCCCACTCATCATCATCGTCAGATGTTGGCCGGATATATAACTGCGCAATATCATCACCTGTCTCATTGACAAGGATCAGCTTGGAAGCTGTATCTGTCTTGTCACCGATCACATTCTTGATATCCGCATCTGTGGACTCCTGCATATCCACAAGAGCGCCGCTATTGGCATCAGAAGTATCTGTATCCTGTGCAGGAACCACAGTCACCTGTGCATCCTGAGTGGTATCATCAGTCTTTTTCTTACCGCACCCGGCTGCTGTAACAGCAACAAGCAGAAGTGCTGCAAGAACTAAATAACGTTTTTTCATAATATATATTCCTCCCACAAAACGGAATCAGTTGTCCAGTTTTTGTTCTACATTATTATTACAGAGTATGACAGACTTGTCAACCGAACCGTGGAGGATTTCATACAATTTTTATAGTTTTGTGTTCCGGTACTCGTTTGCAGAAAGACCCTCCAATTTCTTAAATACCCTGGAAAAATGGGCCACATCTGTAAATCCCACCATCTCCGAAATGTCTGCAATACGAAGCTGCATCTCATTTAAAAGTTCCTTTGCATGCTCCACCCGGATCTGATTGAGGATCTCGGAAAAATTCCTACCCTCATGCTTGTTAAGAAGCTTACTTAAGTGCCACTGGCTTACATATGTCTTCTCTGCAACCAGCCCCAGTGTCAACTTCTGGGCATAATTTTCTTCCATATAGGCAAGTGCATTTTTCACAATAAAACATCCTGCCGAATTTTCCTCGTTGCTTTCCTCTTTAGGTTCCACATTATTTTTCTTTAGTGCGTCTGCCATCACCCTAAGTGCCTCTTCAATCTCCTCAAGCTTGGAGGGCTTGAGAAGAAAACGGCACACTCCCAGCCGCAGAGCCTCCTGACAGTAATCAAAATCACGATAGCCTGTCAAAATGCTGATCTGCATCTGGGGAAATTCTGATTTCAGCGCTGCGATCATCTTCAGACCATCCATTCCAGGCATAGAAATATCTGTAAAAACAATATCCGGTGAATTTTCCCGGATGGTTTCCAGTCCTTCCTTTCCATTGTACGCACAGGCAACCACCCTGCAGCCGTATTTTTCCCATGGAACCAGTT
>CAKRRX010000078.1 GCA_934394595.1 uncultured Blautia sp.
CATGGAAAACAGGATTGAAATAAAAGATTTTCACGCACCGGAGCTGGATGTGTATGCACGGCTGTCAGAGGTTCAGCTGCTGCGATATCATGAGCCTGCTCCTGGAATTTTTATAGCGGAGAGCCCGAAGGTGATACAGCGGGCATTGGATGCAGGATATGAGCCTGTCTCCTTTCTTGCAGAATATAAAGATCTGGAAGGGGAGGGGCAGGCGATACTGGACAAATTTTCGGATGTACCGGTGTATACGGCAAAAAAAGAGGTACTGGTACAGCTGACCGGATTTGCCATGACAAGGGGGCTGCTCTGCGCCATGAGACGCCGGGAGCTGCCCTCTGTGCAGGAAATCTGTAAAAATGCCAGACGTGTGGCCGTGCTGGAAAATGTGGTAAATCCGGCAAATATCGGGGCCATTTTCCGTTCCGCAGCTGCCCTTAATATGGATGCAGTATTGCTGACCGGGGGATGCAGTGATCCTTTTTACAGAAGGGCTGCCAGAGTAAGTATGGGGACCGTTTTCCAGATCCCCTGGACTTATTTTCCAAAGAAGTCAGTCTGGCCCCAGGATGGGATGAAAATGCTTGGATCTCTTGGATTTAAGACGGTTGCCATGGCGCTTCGAAAGGATAGTGTAAATATTGATGATCCGGCTCTTTTGGCCCAGAAGAAACTGGCGGTGATCCTGGGGACAGAGGGAGACGGACTGGCAGATCAGACCATTGCGGACTGTGACTATACCGTGATGATCCCCATGTCCCATGGAGTGGATTCTTTAAATGTGGCGGCTGCAAGTGCAGTGGCATTTTGGGAACTGGGGCGAGCTTAGCCGATCGGTTCGAAATCAATTGCGCCATGCTTACACAGTGGGCAGATATAATCTTCCGGAAGCTCATCGCCTTCATAAATGTAACCGCATACTTTGCACACAAAGCCTTTTTTACCCTCTGTCTCCGGTTTTGGCTTTACATTTTTCTGATAGTAGGTGTAGGTCATGGTATCCTGGTCGCTCATAACACGGGCTTCTGTGACACTGCAGATAAACATTCCATGTGTGCCAAGATCCACATACTGTTCTACTTTCAGAGACATAAAGGCATTGATGTATTTATCCAGGAATACCAGTCCATTGTCAGAGCGGTAAACCTGCTGGCCTGCAAATTTATCTGCGCTGCGGCCACTCTGGAAACCGAACTGCTGGAAGATGGAAAATGGAGCATCCACAGACAGGCAGTTGACATTGAGAATACCGGTCTGGCGGATCACATGATGGGAGTAATTTGCCTTATTGATGTTGACCGCAATGCGGTTTGGTGAATCTGTGAGCTGGGTAACGGTATTTACGATAAGTCCGTTGTCTTTTTTGCCGTCATTGGAGGTAACTACATAAAGACCGTATCCGATACGGAAAAGGGCTGTCATATCGTTTTTGTCTGCCAGCTCATCGCTCTGGGCAATATATTCTTTGCAAAGCTCACCTGCCATTGCTTCCAGCTGATCTTTGTTTTCCTGCTTCACCGCAGAAAGGATTTTTACAGTGGTATCCAGCCAGTTGATCTTCTTACATTTGGAAAGCATTTCTTTCATGATTTTGGCTGCCAGGGGAGCCCAGGAACCATTTTCGATCAATCCCACTGTGCGGTTCTGGAAATTATGTTCCACCAGTCTGGTGATGTAATCGTGCATAAAAGGATAAATGCTTGCGTTGTAGGTGGTTGTAGCCAGAACCAGCTTGCTGTATCGGAAAGCATCAGACAGTGCCAGGGACATGTCGTCTCTTGCCAGATCGTAAACCACTACTTTTGGACATCCTTTGCTACGAAGCTTGTCCGCCAGCAGATCTACTGCTTTTTTTGTGTGACCGTATACGGAAGTGTAGGCAATCACAATCCCCTCTTCTTCCGGTGTGTAGGAGGACCAGGTATCATAAAGTCCGATATAGTGGCCGAGATTTTCTGTGAGAACCGGGCCATGGAGAGGACAGATCACCTGAATATCCAGTGTGGCAGCAATCTTCAGAAGCTTCTGAACCTGTGTGCCATATTTTCCAACGATTCCGATGAAATATCTGCGCGCCTCATCATCCCAGTCTTCTTCCACATCCAGTGCGCCAAATTTACCGAAGCCGTCAGCAGAGAAAAGGACTTTATCTGTGCTGTCATAGGTTACCATAACTTCTGGCCAGTGAACCATAGGTGCAAAGACGAAGGTCAGGTTGTGTTTTCCAAGGCTGAGGGTACCGCCATTTGTCACTTCCAGCTTCTGTCCTTCCAGATCCAGCTCAAAGAAGCTGTGGATCATGTTAAATGTTTTTGCATTTGCAACTACAGTGGTATCTGGATAAACCTTAAGAAAGTTGGCTACATTTGCAGCGTGATCCGGCTCCATGTGCTGTACGATCAGATAGTCCGGTTTGCGGCCATCCAGGATCTGATCCAGATTATCCAGCCATTCATGGGTAAAATTTGCATCTACAGTGTCCATAACTGCAATTTTTTCATCCAGGATCACATAGGAATTGTATGCCATTCCATTTGGTACTTTATACTGGCCTTCGAAAAGGTCCACCTGGTGATCGTTTACGCCTGCGTATTTGATGGTATCTGTGATCTTCATGGTTTTGCCTCCTTGATATCAAATGAGTGGCAAAAGGCCTTTTGACACTCATATTATTTAATGATGTTAGGGTCAAAAGGTATTTTGCCCCTAACTTGATATCCACGAATTGCTCCGCAGCGAAGCTGCTCCCGCAATTCTCGAACATTCGGAATCCGCTGATTTACTGTGTAAATCGCTACTTCCTCATGTTCGGCGGGTCCCAAGTTCAAAAGCCTTATCATGCAAGCATGAACGGCTTTTTGACCTTTTGACCCTGATATCATTTAATTGTATTATATCCCAAAATTTGATATAATTCTGTTGCAAAAGCAACAAAACAGGAAAGATTTACAGGAAAAACAGGGAGACATGGTATGGACAGAATAACACTTTTTTCTTATATTTCCCCGGAAGAGCAGGAGCGGATGCGGATCTGTTTTTGTATGCGGGAAGTGGTTTATCAGAATAATGAGACGATCATGGAATATTCCAGTTCCATGAAAAAGATCGGGCTGATCCTGGAAGGCCAGGCAGTTTTATATTGCTGTGATGCAGAAGGAAATCAATACATGATGGATGAACTGAAGAAGGACAGTGTATTCGGAGAGCCATTTCTGCTTCCTGAGGAATCCCTGCATTACTATGTCTGTGCAAAGGCTTCTGTGAGGGTGCTTTTTATTGATTATGAGCATGTGATCAAGCGCTGCGAAAATGCCTGCAGGTTCCACAGTCAGCTGGTGAGCAACCTGCTGCAGATGATAGCTATGAGGGCAAGCCAGCAGGCAAGCCGGATCTATGTACTGTCCAGGTCAAGCACAGGCAAAAAGCTTCTGGCGTACTTGAATTCTGTGGCAGCCCAGAAACAGTGTAAAAGTTTTGTGCTGCCCATGTCTTATACTATGCTGGCAGAGTATCTCAGTGTAGACCGCAGCGCTATGATGCGGGAGTTAAAAAACATGGTGGAAGAAGGGGTGCTTCAGAGAGAGGGGAAGAAAATCTGTCTTCTGTGACGCACATCTTGCAGAAACCCTTTTCCAAATATGTTCTAAGATAAATAATCGGTGATTTTTTTCTGCGCCAGCTGATATTGCTCCAGGGTCATGACTACTTTGCCCTTTCGGGTATCGATCAGTCTGTCCTCCTTTAGTTTCCCAATGGTGCGGTTGATGGTCTTGACGGTCATTCCCAGTTCTTCACGAATGCCTTCTCTTGTCTTTTTCAGGGTGATCTCACTACGCTGGTCAATGTGGTGCTTGGCTACATATTTCAGCAGATAATCCAGAAAAAGAAAGGTAGGAGGATAAAAAAGTCTGGCACCTCGGTTGTAAGAAGAACGATAAAGCTTATATGCAATTTTGTGTGAAACAAGCCGGAGAAAATGAATATCCTGAGCGATCCATGTTTCAAAATCTGCCCTTGAGATCATAAATACTACACATTCCGTAAGGGTCTCAATGGAAACAGAGGTAGTGGGTTTATCTGCTAAAATGGTAACTTCACCGATAAAGTCAATGGCTTCATTTTTTTCAATCATAAAGACATTTCCATTTTCAAATTCGTTGATCACACGGTGATCACCGCTGACTACGATTCCGAAATAATCCAGTGGATAGTCCTTCTGGTGAATGATGACGCCAGGTGGAAATTTGCGGATGGTATATCTGGATTTCAGTTCTTCAGGCATATGTTCAAAATAAGTTGCCGCTTCCGGATAAGTGCGAATCAGTTCTTCAAGGGTCATGGCAGTATCTCCTGGTGGGTATAGAATCGGTAAGGTGTGAAACTTTTTTTATTTTATCATATTTTGCAACAAAAAAGGACAAAAACATCCCTTTGTCCTTTTTTTCTTTGCCTGGGAGGCGTAAAGTACAGCCTGTAAACAATCTTACAAACACTGCATTGCAGTTGTAACGGCTGCTTTTTCGGGCAGAAACCATTACACATCAGGGAGGAAAGAAATGAAGCAACAAGACTTTATGTATTCAGGCCTTGGCGAGCGCCTGAAAAAAGAGTGGAAAATCTATCTCGCTGCACTGATCTTTATTGTGATTGCGGATTCTATCGGTCAGATCAGGGTACCTTTAGGACCGGGAACACTGATTCTGTTTCCTATCTTTTATTCTATTTTTCTTGGAATTCTTTCAGGACCACAGGTGCTGAAAATTTTTAAGAAACCAGAAGTAAAAGCAGCATCAAAACTTGTTATTGTATGTATTTGTCCATTTATTGCAAAGCTTGGAATCAATGCCGGTGCAAGTATTGAGACAGTGATCTCCGCAGGTCCGGCTTTACTTCTTCAGGAGTTTGGAAACCTTGGAACTATATTTTTATCGCTGCCAATTGCTCTTCTTTTCGGACTGAAAAGAGAAGCAATCGGAGCTTGTCATTCCATCAACAGAGAGACCAACCTGGCACTGATGCAGGATATGTTCGGCCCGGATTCTCCGGAAGCCCGCGGAAGTCTGTCTATTTACATCATCGGTGGAATGGTAGGAACTATCTTCTTCGGATTTATGGCAACTGTCATCGCATCTACTGGAATTTTTCATCCATATGCATTGGGAATGGCGTCTGGAGTTGGAGCTGGAATCATGATGGCATCTGCCACTGCAAGCTTATCTGCTATGTTCCCGGCTATGGCAGACCAGATTTCCGCACTGGCAAGTGCCAGCGAAACTATTTCCGGTATTGACGGAATTTACATGGCAATCTTTATTGGAGTACCGCTTTGCAATTGGCTATACAGAGTTCTTGAGCCGAAGCTTGGTCCGATCCATGATAAAATAGCAGGAAAAGGAGACAGATAAATGAGATACGTTGAATGGGCAGTTATGTTTGTTGTAGCCGGTCTTGGCATTGCACTTGCAAATTTTGTTGGCTTTCAGGTGAGCTTTATGGATTCTTTTCCGGGAATCATGATTCTTCTTCTGATTTCCCTTGTATCTGTGGGAATCAGCAAGGTTGTACCGCTGAAATTGCCGGTAATCGCATATTGTTCTCTACTGGGGTTATTTTTAGCTTGTCCTTTAAGTCCTATCAGAGAGTTTGTAATTGAATCAGCTGGAAAGATCAATTTTACCGCACCTCTGACTATGGTTGGAGCATATGCTGGAATTTCCATTAGTGACCAGTTGAAAGAGTTTGCAAAACAGGGTTGGAAAATGCTGATCATTGCAGCACTTGTTATGATCGGAACCTTTACATTTTCTGCGATCATTGCACAGATCGGTCTGTCAGTGACACATGTGATCTGATAGCAGACATGATCGCCGTAGCTGCATGGCTACAGCATCAGGCAATGGTGGATATTAGAAAAGAAACGAGGAAAAAATGAGAGAAAACTTAACCTGTGATATATGGATCAAAAATACCTCCTATCTGGATGAGACATATCGTGTCCGGGAAAATGTTTCCATTGCCGTAAAAGATGGAAAAATTTTGAAAATATATGAAAAAAGTCAGAATGCCATAGCAGATGACTGGGAAAATGTTGCCTTTGCAGAAGCGATAGATGGAAAAAATCTCCTGTGGATGCCCGGGCTTGTGGATGGCCATATGCACACCGGGCAGCAGCTTTTAAAAGGCGCGGTGTTGGACGAGCTTCCCATGATCTGGACACGGATCATGCTGCCCTTTGAGAGTACCCTGACTTCTGAGAAAATGCGTCTTTCCGCAGGTTTGGCAGCGTTGGAAATGATCAAAAACGGAACCACAGGATTTGTGGATGCCGGAAGCTATTATATGGAAGAGGCGGCAAGAGTTTATGCTGGCTCTGGCCTTCGCGGTGTTCTATCCCATTCTTCTATGGATCAGGGGAATTTCCCGGATTCCATCCGTCAGAGTACAGAGGAAGTGCTGGAAACAGAGGATCGGCTTTTTGAGGAATTTCACGGAAAAGGAAATCTGAAGATCTTTTATTCTCTTCGGGCGTTGATGAACTGTTCCCAGGAACTTATAGAAAAAACAGCTGCCCGGGCTGTAGAGCGAGATACTTTTTTCCAGGCCCATATGAATGAATATGCGGGGGAAGTCAATTATACTCTGGAAAAATATAAAATGCGGCCAGTGGAATATCTGGATTCTCTTCAAGTCCTCAATGATCATTTTGTTGCAGCTCACGGAATCATGCTTTCTCCACAGGAGCGCAGACTTTTTGCCGGAACTGGTGGAAAAGTGGTACATTGTCCATTCAGCAATTGTGGAAAAGGTGTACCGGATACTCCGGATCTGCTGGAAAGAGGGGTATGTGTGGGTCTTGGAACAGATGGCACGGCACATGGCGGTTTAAGTCTCTGGAATGAGATGAAGATTTTCCGTTCTGTGATGAATGCTTTCTGGGGTGTGAAAAATGCGGATCCTGCTGTGATACCTGCAAGGCAGATCCTGAAGATGGTCACGGAAAATGGTGCCCGTATTCTGGGAGAAGAAAGCTGTGGTGTGATCAAAGAAGGATATAAGGCAGATATGATTTCCATTAATTGGGATCAGCCTCAGCTTTTTGCCACTTCGAATAAGGTGAATACTCTTCTGGAATGTGTCTGCGGAAATGACGTCCAGGATAGTATGGTAAATGGAAAATTGCTGATGAAAAACCGTCAGCTTTTGACTCTGGATGAAGAAAAGCTGGTGTGGCAGGCACGAAAATATTTTGATGCCGGGGAGGCAATGGATTGAGTACATTGACTGTTTTGACTTTTGTGATCATAGCGGCAGCCAATATGGCTGTGGGCGGCTGTATCGGAATCTGTGGAATCGCAGGCTTCCTGCTTCCCATGTTATATACAGGTGCGCTGGGATTTGATGTAACATATGCTCTGGCTTTAAGTTTTCTGGCGTTTCTGGTATCCGGAATCATCGGATCACGGAACTATTATAAAGCAGGGAATCTGGATATGGCAATGTCCGTGAAACTGGGGCTGGGAAGCCTTGTCGGTGCTGTGGGCGGTGTTTTTCTGCAGTCCATGATTGAAAAAAGCACAGCAAAGACAATTCTTTATCTGGTGGTACTATTTTCCGGGGCATCAATTCTGGTGAGAATGTGGAATGAGAAGAGGAAAGAGGATATATCTGCCGCAGAAAAAAGTGTGGCTTCTGCGGAAGCGGGAAATGATATGACGAAAAAGGTGATTACAGATAATGTGGCATTTCTTGTGATTCTGGGAATTGTCACAGGGGCAATCTGCTCACTATCCGGTGCCGGTGGTCCGGTGTTGGTGATGCCTCTTCTGGTGGCCTGTGGCGTATCTGCCAGAATCGCTGTAGGGGTGGCACTTTTTGACTCCGTGTTTATTGCCATACCGGCCTGTATCGGATATCTTTCAAGAATTGATTGGGCTGGCATTTGGGGGCTTCTGGCACTGATCATAGTCACCCACGGTGTGGGCGTATGGCTGGGAAGCCGCTTTGCCGGAAAAGTACCGGTGCGGGGATTGAAGATATTTGTGGCTGTTTTTTCGATGTGTATTGCGATTTATATGCTGGCGACGATGTGAAAATCAGAATGAAAAATCCTTCCGAAGTAGCTGGCTCCTGACAGGGGCTCAGCTGCACTGGAAGGATTTTTTGATTCTATTTATCCCTGAATCACTTTCATGATCGCATCATACAATTCGTCATAAGTCTCATACGCCGGAATTTCCGGATATTCCGCTTTGATGGCATCTGTACTCTTAAACAGGAATCCAGCCTTGCTGGCCTGAATCATTCCAAGATCATTGTGGCTGTCACCGCTGGCAATGGTATCATAGCCGATGGACTGAAGCGCCTTGACTGTGGTATATTTTGATTTTTCGCAGCGCATTTTAAAGTCCGTGATCTCCCCATTATCCCCTACTACCAGAGAATTACAGAAAATGGTAGGATATCCCAGCTTCTTCATAAGAGGGCCTGCAAACTGGGAAAAAGTATCGCTGAGGATGATCACCTGTGTCTGGGCTCTTAATTTATCCAGGAATTCTTTTGCTCCTGGAAGAGGATCGATTTTGGCAATAGTCTCCTGAATTTCCTTCAGGCCAAGGCCATGCTCTTTCAGGATATTCAGACGGTATTTCATCAGCTTATCATAATCCGGCTCGTCTCTTGTGGTTCGTTTCAGTTCCGGAATCCCGGTCTCCTCGGCAAATGCGATCCATATCTCCGGTACCAGTACACCTTCCAGGTCTAAACATACAATTTCCATAATATCCTCCATTCTGCAGTCTCTGATGCACCTGAAAATCCTCCTCATGGCCCGTTTAAAAAGCCTGTTCAGGACATATGAGACATAGCTGTAAGTACTTTTTTCGAAAAAATTTTGCAAAAGTATATAAGGCATGTAGATTGCGGAAATGATAGGTCAAACACGCTCCAGGATACTTTCACACGCTATCTTATTATAGCGTAAAAATATCGTAAGCGCCATACTAAATTTAAAATTGCATATAAATGACAGAATGTGTCACAAATAGAAGATGCCTTTTTATTGAAAAGATACTCCTGCAGGAGTATAATTGTAACAAGGGGGCGAAAGCGCTATGAAAATAATAATTTATCATGGATCTGATCATATTATTAAAAAGCCCAAATACGGATACGGAAAACCATATAATGATTATGGGATTGGATTTTACTGTACCGAAAATCCCAATATGGCGAAAGAATGGGGCGTTGGAATGGATCATAATGGTTACTCAAACCAATACCAAATAGAATGTGAGGGGCTTACGATTTTAAATCTAAAAGATTATACGATGCTGCACTGGCTTACGGTTTTGCTGGAAAACCGGGAATTCGATATATCCTCTCCTCTTGCCACAGAAGCAAAAGAATACCTGATCCGGAATTTTCACCTGGATTATTCATCTTATGATATTATTGTGGGCTATCGTGCTGATGACAGCTATTTTTCCTTTGCTTCAGATTTTATCAATGGCGCAATTTCTTACAGACAGCTGTCCAATGCCATGCACCTGGGAAAACTGGGGCAGCAGTTTGTGCTGAAAAGTGAGCGTGCATTTGAAAGACTAGAATTTATGGGATATGAGACCGCAGAGTGTAAAGAATGGTATAAGAAAAAAGCATTTCGGGATAAATCTGCCCGCCGCCAGTATTTTGATACGAGAAAAAACCGCAGGCAGAAGGGCGATCTGTATATTACTACAATTCTTGACGAGGAGATGAATGCAGATGATACACGCATACGATAAAAGCTATCTTTCTGCTGCGCAGAAAAATCTGGCGGGAATGTTGGATTATATGGTCAATGATCTTGATATTTCACTGGAAAATACATGGAAATGGTTTGCCACAAGCGAGATGGCATCCCGATTTGGACGGGGAGACTGTTCGGTTATCGCGGGAAAATCAGGGGTAGAACTTGCATACGCGGTGCTTGAAGAAGTGGGGGAAGAGCAGCCCTATGCAAAACCGGTATATTCCTGTGGAAGAAGTGAAGAATATTGGGTTGGTTGGGCGCTGGCCTATTATCAGTGGGAAACAGGAATTCCTTTTTCTGATATGGAAGATATCATTTCTATTGAGGAAATACGTAGGTTGTATCATCCTTACCATGAAATGGATATCCGACAGCTGGCAGACTTTCTGAATGAGAGATATCAGAAAAAAAAACAGGAGAGTCAACTGAAAACCGCACGTATGGCTGCCGGAATTACCCAGGCTGAGCTGTCTGCATTGTCAGGAGTGCCGCTGCGTACCATTCAGCAATATGAGCAGCGACAGAAAAATATCAACAAAGCGCAGACTGAGACGGTGCTGCGTCTGGCCAGAACTTTGTGCTGTCGGATTGAGGAATTGATGGAACCATTTGCAAATTGAGGAAAAAGAGCTTGAATTACTATTTTACGAAAAAGCCTTTTCGTGGCGCATTCGGTGAAGTCTGTGGAAAAACAGAGAAAAATTGTCAGACAGAAATTCCCCGGCGATATTGCCGTTTCGGATAAAATGTGGTATATTATTTATATCTGTAGTAATAATAGACAAAATTAATAGAATAACAATGGCAGGAGTGGTTAAAATGTATAACGAAGAGTACAAGCGCTGGACAGCGGCCGATCTGGAAGATGCAGATCTGAAACCGGAATTATCTAAAATTGAAGGAAATGACGAAGAAATCAAGGAACGCTTTGCAGTTTCCCTGAAGTTTGGTACAGCAGGACTTCGAGGAGTTCTGGGAGCAGGTACCAACCGCATGAACATCTACGTAGTACGTCAGGCTACACAGGGCCTTGCGAACTGGGTGAAGACACAGGGCGGCACACAGACTGTTGCAATCAGCTATGACAGTCGTCTGAAAAGTGATGTATTTGCCAAGAATGCAGCAGGAGTACTGGCTGCCAATGGAATCAGGGTCAGAATTTACGATGCACTGATGCCTGTACCGGCTCTCTCTTTTGCTACACGCTATTATGAGTGCAATGCCGGAATCATGGTAACCGCATCCCATAATCCTGCTAAATATAATGGATATAAGGCATACGGCCCCGATGGCTGCCAGATGACAGATGACGCAGCAGCTATCGTTTACGATGAGATCCAGAAGACAGACGTTCTCACCGGAGCAAAATATATGTCCTTTGCAGAGGGCGTTGAGGAAGGGCTTATCCGTTTTGTAGGAGATGACTGTAAGCGCGCCCTTTACGATGCCATTGAATCCCGTCAGGTTCGTCCGGGTCTTTGCAAGACCGCAGGACTGAAGCTGGTATACAGCCCTCTCAATGGATCCGGACTTGTACCGGTTACCCAGATTCTGAAGGATATCGGAATTACAGATGTGACCATCGTTCCGGAACAGGAATATCCAAATGGCTACTTTACCACATGCAGCTACCCGAATCCGGAGATTTTTGCAGCTCTGGAGCAGGGCCTGAAGCTTGCCAAGGAGACAGGAGCAGATCTTATGCTTGCTACTGATCCGGATGCAGACCGTGTTGGTATTGCGATGAAATGCCCGGATGGCTCCTATGAACTGGTTACCGGTAATGAAGTGGGAGTTCTCCTTCTTGACTACATAGCAGCAGGACGCATCGAAAAAGGCACTATGCCGAAGAATCCGGTAGCAGTGAA
>CAKRRX010000079.1 GCA_934394595.1 uncultured Blautia sp.
TCGCAGCACCGCCGCCTCCTTTTGCCACTATTTAATTAAATCCATAAAACTTCTGACAGATCTTATAAGCCGCCACGGAAACCTTTCTTCCTCCTCTTCCAGGAAGGTTCATAAAGTTCCCCATCAGGCTGTGACGGAGTTTTCCGTAAAGCACACGGTTGGTAGAACGGATATATTCCAAAAGTTCTTTCTTCTTATCCAGTCCCTCTTTTGTACCGGAACGGATCAGCATAATAGAGGAAATTGTAGTGATAATATCCAGATAGCTGATCATATAAGCTCTTGTACGCTTGTTCATATTACCACAGCTTGTATAAGAATTTACCATTAGCTTATTGACACGAAGCTGCTGGTCGATTCTGCGGATCATAACGGTTTCATTAACAGACTGGTCATCACGTCCGATAAAATAGCGGTAAAAATTAGTATCCAGGTAATACATATTATTCACATATGGAAGAGGATCAAATGCAAAAATATTATCCACATAGAAGGTATGCTCCGGCAGAGTCAGATTGCACTCCAGAAGAAGCTGGGTACGGTAGATCATAGAATGCATGAGAAGATATTTTCCCTTTGGCATATGGCCTACTTCATCCCATGTAAAAATCTGGTTCACAGGCAGGCAGTGGCGATACTGCATAACCTTCTTCCTTGCAGCACCCTGTTTCTCATATACAAAATTGCTGATCAGAAGATCCACTGTCCTGGAACCCTTTACAAGGTCTTCAAGTGTCTTCAGAATCAGCTTATAAGATTCCTCATTTACCCAGTCATCACTGTCCACTACCTTGAAATACAGTCCCTGTGCATTATGGATTCCGGTATTTACAGCACCACCATGCCCCAGGTTCGGCTGATGGATAGCCCGAACGATTCCCGGATACTTTTCCTGATATGCATCAGCAATTTCAGCTGTCCTGTCCTTAGAACCGTCATCGATCACAAGGATTTCCACCTCATCACCACCTGGTAAAAGTGATTTGATACAGTTCTCCATATAAGCTTCAGAATTGTAGCACGGAATTGCTATACTAAGTAATTTCATCAAACATCCTCCTTCATGTATTTTACATAAGCGCCAAACGCAGAAGGTATGGCGTATTTTTTATCTGATTCTTTTTTATCTGCAAACAAAAGCTCCGGTGCGTGTGCCTGTTCCAAAGAGGAAACACGTATGAGATACGCTTTCATTCTCCATTCTATATGAGAAAAAATATGCTTCGCATCCGGCAGCGATTCTATATACAACGGCTCTGTTCCAAGATCTTTTGCATAGGCAAGTGCTTCCCTGCTGCTCAGATGGCCTTCTGTATTTGGCAGTTCGTAAAGGCCTGCCAAAAGGCCTTTGGAAGGTCTTTTTCGTATAGCTGTAAAGTTTCCATCCTGGATGAGAAGTACTGTCCTCTCCTCCACAGTACGGGGCTTTTTAGGCGCTTTCACCGGATAAGCAGACATGGTTCCATGAAGTCCTGCCTTACAAAATTCTCGCACAGGACAAACCTGACATTTTGGCTGTCCGTTTGGGACGCACACCACAGCTCCAAGCTCCATCATTGCCTGATTAAAATCTCCCGGACGATTCTTTGGAATGATTTCTAAAAGCATCTTTTCTGTCTTTTTTCGAAAAGAAGGTTTCGTGATATCCTCAGGATCTTCTGTAAGTCTGGTAACCACCCGAAAAACATTTCCATCCACTGCAGGCACCGGAATCCCATATGCAATCGAAGCAATGGCGCCTGCCGTATAACTCCCAATTCCTTTTAATGACATAAGAAGGGAATAGGATTCAGGAAGCTTTCCCTCATATTTCTCTGTAACCTCCCTGGCTGCAATCTGCATATTCCGTACACGACTGTAATAGCCCAGACCCTCCCACAGCTTCAGAAGCTGCTCTTCCGGGCATGCTGCAAGGGAAGGAATATCCGGCAGGGTATCTATAAAACGCCGAAAATATGGCTTCACAGCTTCCACACGTGTCTGCTGGAGCATAATCTCTGACACCCAGGTGTAGTAGGCATTGTGTTTATCCCGCCAGGGCAAAATCCGTTTATTTTCGTCATACCATTTCAGCAAGGGGATAACAAAATCATCTGTCATAATTTTCCTCCAGATATACAGGTACCGGATCCTGGATTTCCATATGATCCGGCCCCACCAGGCAGTCATAAGCCAGAATGTGCACACCTGCTTTCTCTGCTTTTAGTAAAGTCTCCCCAAATTCCCGGTGTGTATTCCAGTTAGGTTCAAATCTGCTGATGCCTTTCATCTGGATCACCAGAAGCAGATAAGCCTCATAGCCATCTTCCATGCACCGGATCAGTTCTTCCAAATGCTTCACACCTCTTGCAGTGGGTGCATCCGGAAACCTGGCTGTGTTATTTTCCTCCAAAGTCACACCCTTTACTTCAATAAAAGCTTTTCTCTTTTCGGAGCAGACATATAGATCAAATCTGGAATTCCCATATACCTGTTCTGCCTTTACCTGTACCTTTTCCGGAAACAGGCTGCCGCTCTGAACCCATTCAAATGCAGCTTTATTGGGACTCTGCGAATCCATATTGATCAGTCTGTCCCCTTTTTGAACACAGATCAGGTCATATCCTGTCTTTCTTGCAGGATTGTCGCTTTTTTCCAGAAATACAGTATAACCGGGAATAAGAAGTTCCCTGCATCTTCCCGTATTTTTCACATGAACCGTCTCAACCTGTCCATCTATCTTTACATGGGCAATAAAGCGATTGGGACGATCCAGAAATTCTGCTTTTTTCACATTTTTGTATTTCATATAATTCACCTTTCTTATCATAACATAAAATCAGCAAAAAGCCAGTTGATTTTTTCTGATTTCCTGTATAGAATGGGAAACAAGTCATGAATACACCAGAAAGGAATCAAAGATGAACAAGATGATCGACAGTATTATTTTTGACGTTGATGGAACCATATGGGATTCCAGAGATGCTGTTGCAAGAGCCTGGAATGAAGTTTTCACTGCAGAACGCGTGGATCTGCAGGTGGATGTGGCATGCCTGACAGGCTATTTTGGACAGATGCTCCCGGATATCGCAAGGCAGCTTCTTCCTGATTATCCAGAGGATGAACAGATGCGCATTATCGGGCTGTGCTGCGAGGAAGAACACCGGAAACTGTATGCGGAGGGCGCTCCCGCCTATGACGGCTTAGAAGACACCCTGAAAAAGCTTTCTGCCAGATACCCTCTTTTTGTGGTCAGCAACTGCCAGGCTGGTTATATTGAGCTGGTTCTGGAAAAAACCGGATTTGGTTCCTACTTTACAGGACATCTTTGCCCAGGTGATACAGGAAAGGCAAAAGCATATAATATCCGCGCAATTGCTGATAAATATGATCTGAAAGCGCCGGTCTATATAGGCGACACTGATGGCGACCACCAGGCCTGTAAGGAAGCAAGGGTACCTTTTGTCTATGCATCCTACGGATTTGGCCAGACAGATGATCCGGATTATGTGATCCACAAACCAGCAGATCTGCTCTCACTTTTTCTTTAAATATCAAAAAAATACCTGTATACAGAATTCTGCAAAAACTATATTATAAAACAGTTTTTGTTTTCCTGTATACAGGTTTCTTTTATTTTTTACATTTTTTGCGGATATAAACCACCAGCACAACAAAGATCACAATGATCAGAACCAGATATCCGATCTTGGAAAACATTACATTGATCTTATCATCCAGAACCATGTCCAGTCCGGTGACAATTCCCATCAGGATCATGGCAATTCCAGTAGCCTTCTGTACTTTCTTTTCATCGTAAAGCTTCTTGCGTTCTGAAGCATTTCCGCCTTTCATAAAGACATCTCCGTGCCCGGTAAGCAGCATCACTCCTGCTACAAGTGCTGCCACAGTCAAAAAGATATCCAGTGAACCCATATTCATAATTTCTCTCCAATTCTTCCCAAAGCTGATACAGACAGTCTGTTATATTCATCCTGCTATATCAGTTTCCTTTTTAGTAAAAACATACGATCGGCACATTGGAATCAATAATATTGTACAATGCTGCCGCTGCATCATAAGGTAAATTGATACAACCATGTGAACCGGCGTAGGTATAGCGGTCTCCGCCAAAATAATCCTGCCATGTGGCGTCATGGAAACCAATTCCTCCGTTAAATGGCATCCAGTAGGTAACCTGAGTCTCATACTCATAGGTACCATCCGGCTTCTTCTGTCCACGCAGCACATCCGGGCTCTTCTTATAATATAAAGTAAAGATTCCAGGAGGCGTAGCCCTGTCCTCATAACGGATATCTCCGGATACAATATCAGAATCGAAAATAATGCTTCCATTCTGATAATAATACATATGCTGATTGGTCATATCTACCTCGATATAGGTACTTCCAATGTCATTGTACCCATAGGCATTGGCACGCATGGAATAAACCGGCTCCCTTGTAACCTGAGCCCCTGTACGGATTTCCTCTGTCAGCTGTGCTACTTCCTCATCCTGATTGATCTTCCAGCCATAGGCAGATCCATATACAGAAACAGTTCTTCCACTGGTGGTATAAAAGGAACGGGTAGTACCCACAGTATCATGCTCGCTTGCCAGCTGTGCCACATAGTCCTTGATATGCTGGGTAAATGTGGCGTCATCCTGAACCAGCTGTCCTTTGTCATCAAATTCCAGCCAATCCTTCAAAGTGTTGCCATCAAGAGTCACAGTCTGGTCGCCAAAGGTGTAGGTAATGCTGGCTCTGGTGTAATTATTGTAGGCATCCTTTGTAGCCTGAAGGGCAGGATCCTCACTGGTCACTGCTGCCACTGCATAAACATCCGGTGTGCTTCCAAGATCAATAGAGGTCTGACTTCCGGAAATTGCCGCATCCAGTGCCTGGTAAGCCTCCTTCACCTTCAGCTTGCTGCCTTCTGTCTCCGGAACTATGGTAAATTCGCTTCCCTCCAACGCAACATATGCATTCTCAGGATCTACCTGATTCTCCGGCTGGGCACAGCTTAATGATCTCACCTCTGCCTGGAGAAGATTTTTATCAAATGTCACATTCTCCTGAGTGGTATAGCTCTTTGTCTCAAAAAAGCCCCTCACCCATTCATATGGCTTCTGCTGTTTCAGAAGCCCCAGCACTTCTCCGTCAGACATATAGCGGTAATTGATCTGGCTTCCGCTGATAGACTGTGCTTCCTGATTCCTTGCACTTACCTGAATGGAATAATTCTCCACATTGCTTGCAATAAGCTGCTCCACTTCGTAAGCAGTCTTATTGGAACAGTTAATCCCATTGATATAAGTTCCCTCAAAAAAGCGGTCTGCATAGTAATAAGAAGCTGCCCCATAAGCACATCCGGCAGTCACTGCAAGCATGGCAGCCACGATTCCTGTCACCTTAAGGCCCTTATGCTTCTTCTTTGTGGGCATGACAACCTTCTCATCCAGCTCTTCTTCTGAAATAGGTACATAGGAGATCCTCGTAGGACGTGCCGAACGTGAATGCTCTCCCCCTCTTCCAGACTTCCTGCTGTGCTTCTTTCCCTGAGAATGAGGCTGTATCAATTCCACCTGAAGCTCTTTCTGAGCAGGCTCCTCCTCTTCGGAAAAATCCTCCTCAGCCCCTTCATATTCCTCTTCTTCCGGATACTCTTCCTCAGCATCTTCGTCGAAATCATCTTCCTGTGAAGCTTCTTCGAAATCTTCCTCAAAGTCTTCTTCCGGGCTGTCCTGTACAGCTTCTTCCTCTTCTTCAGCTTCCTCGTCAGGATTTTCTTCATCCTGGTCATCCTGATCAAGGCTGTCAAAAGGTGCATCCGCTTCCTCATCATAGAAATCCGCATCATGGAAATCATCATCCTCATCTAATTCCAGATCCGCCATCGCAGCATTGATCTTGTCCTCAAAATCCCCGGGGCTTCCCTGTGTGCGTTTGCTTTCATTGCTCATGTATGATACTCTCCTCTGTCAAACACTGTCACCGTAAGACTTTTTTGCAAAGTCTTGTTTCATTATAACATATAATTTCCCTTTTGTATCTTAAAATGTATGATTCTTAAAAAGAATGTGCCAGATCATCCAGGACGGCAAAAATCATGTATCTGCTATATTGATGCAGAATGATTTTCGCAAATCCAAGACCTGACACATTTATTTTACAGATATCATTTTACTAGCTGTAATCCCTGATTTCCAGAAAAACCCGGCTGTTACAGACAGAGTTTTTTCTTCATGTCCTTCATCACATAGAAATACAGCACAATCAACAAAAATGTTGCCACTATCCAGGCAATGGGGCTTGCCATACAGGCAAGAATATAGCTTTTTTTCTTTGCAGCCACAACTGCCATCACGCCTCTTCCAAAAAGCTCTGCCACGCCGGAAAGCATTGGAAGCATTCCATATCCCATTCCCTGAAATCCGTTTCGGTAACAATTGACCACATACAGTGGGATCATAAACAGTCCCACACAACGAAGATATGTCTCAACCATAGGGAGTACCACATCCGCATTATCAGAGATAAAAAGATATGCAAAATATTTTCCCACAGTAAAAAGGATCACTCCTGCTGCAATTCCATATACACCGCCGATCAGATCTGTGGCCCGGAATCCCTGGCGTACACGGTCCAGCTTGCGGGCTCCGATATTCTGTGCATTATATGTAGAAATAGTGGTTCCGATGGCTACAAATGCCTGGGTAAAAATATTCTCGATCTTGGTTCCTGCAGTAAATGCCGCAACTGCAAAGGACCCCAGAATATTCAGGGAACTCTGTACCATCATAGCTCCAATGGCTGTAATGGAATACTGAAGTCCCATAGGAATTCCCACACCAAGCTGTTTCATGGCAATGCTTCTGTCAAACTGCCAGTCCTCTTTTTTCATCTTCAGCTCCGGAACTGCCTTCCAGATATATACCAGACACAGTAGTCCTGAAATACCCTGCGAAATTACTGTGGCCCAGGCTGCACCTGGTGCGCCCCAGTGAAATACGATGATAAACACCAGATCCAGGATAATATTCAGGACAGCAGCAAGGATCAGAAAATAAAGAGGTGTCTTACTGTTCCCAAGGGCTCTCAAAATACTTGCCACAAGATTGTACAGCACCTGGGTAAAAATGCCAGCACAGATGATCATAATATACCCATAAGCTCCGTCAAAAATATCTTTCGGAGTATTCATAAAAACAAGCAGCCTGTGCATTCCCAGCATGCTTACCGCAGTCAGGATCACTGCCACTGCTACAGAAAGGATTGCTGCATTTCCCACAGTCTTTCGCATTTCATCCATCCTGCCAGCACCAAATTTCTGAGAGGTCAGTACCGTAAAACCGGTAGTCACTCCCAACAGAAAACCTATAATAAGAAAGACAATCGTACCGGTAGCCCCAACTGCCGCAAGCCCCTTTGTCCCAACGAACTTTCCCACAATAACCGCATCTGCCATACTGTAAAACTGCTGAAAAACATTTCCTATAAAAACAGGAATGGTAAAACCAAGCAGCATTTTCATCGGCTTACCCACAGTCATGTCTGTCTGCATAAAATTTTTCCTCCATAAACAAAAATATTGTTTAAGAGCGATTATAGGTGATATCTCTATCACTTTCAAGTAGTTATTTTTATTATTTTCCACATTATTTTTTTATTTTTTCTGTTGGCTTGACAAATCTGTTTTTCTGCCATAGTATAAGAACTACATGTGAAATTTGTAGGCGTATGAGGTACATATGTCTTTTCACCACTTACATCACGATTACGTAAAAAGAAGGGAGTTCCCCATGGAAGAAAAAATCATACATGCCGCCCTCCTTGGGCTTGGAACCGTCGGAACCGGTGTCTACAAGGTTCTGAAAAATCAGGAAGAAGAAATGACCGCAAAGATCGGCTGCAAGGTCAAGATCAGCAAAATTCTGGTCCGCAACCTGGAAAAGGCTGCCTCTAAGGTAGAGGATCCAGCCATACTTACTACCAGCTGGGAGGACATCACTCAGGATCCTTCCATTGATATCGTCATTGAACTGATCGGCGGAATCGAGCCTGCCAGAACCTACATTCTGGATGCCATTCACGCAGGCAAGCATGTAGTCACTGCAAACAAAGATCTCATCGCAGTCCATGGAAAAGAACTGATGGACGCAGCAAAGGCTTCCCATGTGGATTTTCTTTTTGAAGCAGCTGTTGCAGGAGGAATCCCTATCATCCGTCCTCTGAAGCAGTGCCTTGCCGGCAACCATATGAGTGAAGTAATGGGAATTGTAAACGGAACCACCAATTTCATCCTGACAAAAATGTCCCAGGACAATATGGAATTTTCAGATGCCCTTGCCCTTGCCACAAAGCTTGGTTATGCCGAGGCAGATCCTACTGCTGATATCGACGGACTGGATGCAGGACGCAAGGTCGCCATCCTTGCCAGCGTTGCCTTTAATTCCAGAGTTGTGTTTGATGATGTTTATATTGAAGGAATCACAAAAATTTCCGCCAAAGATATCCGTTATGCAAAAGAAATGGGCTGTGCCATCAAGCTTCTTGGGGTTGCCCGCAATACAGACACAGGTGTGGAAGCTTATGTGTGCCCTATGCTGATTCCAAACGACCATCCTCTTGCTACAGTAAACGATTCCTATAATGCCGTGTTCGTTCACGGTGACGCTGTGGAAGACGCCATGTTCTTTGGCCGTGGTGCAGGAGAACTTCCCACTGCAAGTGCTGTTGTAGGAGATATTTTTGATATCGTGCGCAATATCCAGGCCAGCTGCTGCGGAAGGATCGGCTGCACCTGCTACAAACATCTTCCGGTAAAAAAGATGGAAGATACCTATAACCGCTACTTCCTTCGCCTTCACGTGGAGGATCGCTGCGGTGTCCTTGCTGAAATGACCGAAGTTTTTGCCAAATATCATGTAAGCATTGCCCAGATCATCCAAAAAGACAGCCAGAATCAGGATGACCACCTTGCAGAGGTTGTTGTGATCACATCAAAAGTCCGTGAAGGTGATTTCAAAACCGCAGTGCAGGAGCTTTCCAACAAATCCTCTGTAAAACGTATTTCCAAAACCATCCGTGTTTACAGAAAATAAAAGAATATAAGCAAATACTACCAAAAATCCTTTCCGGAAATTTGAAAAATTGTGATTGAAAAATTCCAGATTTTTGATACTATATATAAGGAGTAACGAATGAAACTGCTGCCATCTGACAGCAGAGAAATTTTTCAAGATAAAAGGAGCATATTATGAGCAAAAAACCAACGGTTTTAATGATTCTTGACGGATATGGCCTGAATGAAAGACATGACGCAAACGCTGTATACGAAGCGAACACACCTGTCATGGACAAGCTGATGGCTGAATATCCTTTTGTAAAAGGTAATGCAAGCGGACTGGCTGTAGGTCTTCCGGACGGCCAGATGGGTAACTCTGAGGTTGGTCATATGAACATGGGCGCAGGCCGTATCGTATACCAGGAGCTTACCAGAATCACCAAAGAGATCCAGGACGGCGATTTCTTCCAGAATGAAGCTCTTCTTGCAGCTATGAAAAATGCAAAGGAGAATGATTCCGCAGTCCACTTTATGGGACTTCTTTCCGACGGTGGTGTTCACAGCCATATCACACACCTTTTCGGACTTCTTGAGCTTGCCAAGAAAGAGGGCCTTAAGAAAGTTTATGTACACTGCTTCCTGGATGGCCGTGATACACCTCCGGCTTCCGGAAAAGGATATATCCAGCAGCTTCAGGCAAAGATGGATGAGCTTGGCGTAGGCCAGATCGGTGTTGTTTCCGGACGTTACTATGCAATGGACCGTGACAACCGCTGGGATCGTGTAGAGCTTGCTTACAACGCACTGACCAAGGGCGAGGGCGTTAAGGGAACAGATGCAGCAGAGGCTGTACAGGCTTCCTATGACAATGGCAAGACTGACGAGTTCGTTCTTCCTACTGTTATTGAGAAAGATGGCAAGCCAGTTGCTGTTGTTTCTGACAAGGACTCTGTTGTATTCTTCAACTTCCGTCCTGACCGTGCCCGTGAGATCACCAGAGCATTCTGCGATGACGCATTCACAGGCTTTGCAAGAGAAAAGAGACTTGATCTTACCTATGTTTGCTTCACAGATTACGATGATACCATCGGAAACAAGCTGGTTGCATTCCACAAGGTTCAGCTTCACAATACCTTCGGCGAGTACCTGGCAGCTCACAATATGACTCAGGCACGTATCGCTGAGACTGAGAAATACGCTCACGTAACCTTCTTCTTCAACGGCGGTGTTGAGGAGCCCAATAAGGGTGAGGACAGAATCCTTGTAAAATCTCCGAAGGTTCCTACCTATGACCTTCAGCCAGAGATGAGCGCTCCGGAGGTTTGCGAGAAGCTTGTAGCAGCTATCAAATCTGAGAAATACGATGTGATCATCATCAACTTTGCAAACCCGGATATGGTTGGCCATACAGGTGTGGAAGCAGCTGCTATCAAGGCTGTGGAAGCAGTTGATGAGTGCGTAGGAAAGGCTGTAGAGGCTCTGAAAGAGGTTGACGGACAGATGTTCATCTGCGCAGACCACGGTAATGCAGAGCAGCTGGTAGACTATGAGACAGGCGAGCCATACACCGCTCATACTACCAACCCGGTTCCATTTATCCTGGTAAATGCAGATCCGAAATACACTCTTCGTGAGGGCGGATGCCTTGCAGATATCATCCCGACCCTGATCCAGCTTATGGGCATGGAACAGCCTGCTGAGATGACCGGCAAATCCCTTCTGGTTGAGAAATAAGATCGGAATGTGAATTTAAATATGTGAATTTTGTAGCAGGTGGTTTCGTCAGAAGCTTCTGTTACGGAAAAAATCCTGTGCAGTGTGGTAGGTTTTTACCAGGTTCTGCACAGGATTTTTCTGTTGTTTTCGTGATTGTATTTCGATTCAGCGGTAACAGTTCGCTATTACAAACACTTCTTCCCCATATCTAATTTGGCACAATTTTTCAAACTTATTTGAAATTCTGATGGCAATCATCCGATCGTCTTTCCCATAGTACCGCATCTCCCATAGTTCTCTCTCATTTTTCTCCGGATAATACAATTCCCAATCCCCAATTTGGTTCTCGCTGAATTTATTCCATCCATCATTAAGAAGTATCTGTTCGGCCTCCTCCGGATCCATTCCAATCGTAAGTCCACACAGAGAATAATCCATAAAGCTCAGGACATCATCTGTATCACTGAGTAATTCTACTTCCTGAGTTATCAACCATCCATCTGTTGCATCCTGATCTCTGTTTCCCCAGAAAATGATACTTCCCATTGGATCTCCATATTCTCTCTCGGTATCGGAATAAGCTTCCGGATGTACTCCTATCCCTTCTCTGATAAATTCTGTTTTCGCAAACCGGTCTTCATAAGCGTATCCCAGACTTTCCAGTCCTTTTACCGCATCCCTTCCCTGGTAATCCATCAGCTCCACTTTTTCCCGCTCTGCATTCATGTAGATCACCGTATAATTGTAATCATATCCATTGGTAAGGGATTCTGACCGTTTCATGGTATTCCCTTCGGTATCTGCAAATTCAATGGAATAATCTCCTCCTGGCAGGTTCGCTATGGTGAAGTAGCCATTTCCATCTGT
>CAKRRX010000080.1 GCA_934394595.1 uncultured Blautia sp.
CAGATCGCCGAAGAGATCGAGGAAAAGAAGGCGGATGTGTGCCTCATAGCATTGCTGGACACTCTTGAATATCTGAAAAAAGGCGGGCGCGTCTCCAAGACAACTGCATTTGCCGGCGGTATTCTTAACATCAAGCCTGTGCTTACCATTCAGGACGGAGAAGTCGTTGTTATCGGAAAAGCACGCGGCTCGAAGCAGGGCAACAACCTGCTCGTAGAAAAGATACATAACAGCGGCGGCATAGATTTTTCAATGCCGATACTGCTTGGCTATTCCGGATTGAGTGACGTGTTCCTGAAAAAGTATGTAGAGGACAGCCGCGCGCTCTGGCAGGATGGAACTGATGCGCTTGATTCCACTTTGCTGTGCAGCGTTATCGGAACGCATACCGGCCCCGGTGTTGTTGCCGTTGCGTTTTTCAAAAAAAGCAGCGCACGATGATGAAGCTCCAAGATGATCTATGAACTGTAAACTATGTAGCCTATAAAATAGACAGACCTGTGAAGCGTTTCGCTTGTGGGTCTGTTTTACTATACATTAGACAGCAGATTTTACCGTTTCATTATTGGAAGCAGTCATGTAAAGCAGAGCTTGCATACCGAATTTCGCACGGTGCAAGCTCTGCTTGCTTGTAAAAATGAAAAAATGAACCTGTTTCGCATACACATCAAAATATGCGTAGAATCAATCTGCGTGGGCGGCGCGGATATCCTTTGTAGAGCTGCGCACCTTCAGTACGCAGGGGTATTTGAATTCCATGGAAGAAATGATACGGCTGTCGCTCTCCATGGCGGAGATCAGCATCTGGCAAGCTGTATAGCCCATGTTGCTCGAGGGCATCTCCACCGTTGTGAGCGGCGGGAAGATCATCTCGGAATACATGATGTTATCCAGCCCAATCACGGAAATGTCCCCCGGCACGGAAACACCGGACTGATTGAGCGCCTGGATGACGCCGTAGGCCGAAAGGTCGTTTATCGCGATGATGGCGGTGTAGCCAAGCTGCTTGTAATCCCGCTGTTTGGCAAGCTGCTTGCCGACCTCAAATTCGTACTGACCTGTCAATGATTCGCTCTCGACCTCGGCGGTGTAAACGTCGCTGTCGGTAAAGCGGATACCGCTTTGCCTGAGCTCATCACGCACCCCGGCCAGAACCTTCTGCCTGAACTTTTTCGTTATCGGCGTCGAGAGAAAGGCGATCTTCCTGTGGCCGTAGTCCACAAGGTGCCTTGCCGCCATGCGCCCGCCGAGGTAGCTGTCGGAGACGGCGTTGATGGCATTGTCAAGCTCGAACTCTGCCTCAAGCAGCGCGACCTGCCCGCCGGAGTCGATATAATGCTTGAGTGTGTCCGGGCTCGTGTCCACGGAGACGATGAGCAGAGACATGACGCGGCTGTGCAGCAGGAACATGATGCTGCTGCGCTCCTGCTCTATGCTTCTGTGAGAGGAGAACAGGCGTATCTCGTGCCCGTTCACCATGGCGGCGGATTCAATGCCGAAGACGACCTGATTGTAAAACGGATTCTGCAGGGACGGCACGATGATGCCGATAGCTCCGCTGGAATTGCTGCGCAGGAGCTGACCGAAAATATTCGGCACATAGTTGAGCTCCTTGGCGGCGGCGAGGACGCGCTTCCTGACCTCGCCGCTGACAGGGTACTTTGAGCCGCTGAGCACTCTGGATGCGGACGCGACCGAGACCCCGGCGCGCGCGGCGACGTCGGAGAGGTTCGCGCCAACGGATGGCTGCTTCATTAAGTTCACCGTCTTTCCTTTTTTCTGTAGTATATAGTAAATCAACGTAAAGAAAACGTCAAGAAAAAAGAAAAGGTTTTCTATAAAAGTCAAGCTTTTTAAATGTCGAAATCTTTAAGAGACTTTGAACACGCTCAAAAATGTCGGCTTCCTTATGCTATTTTTACAAAAAAGAACAAAAAATATTGTTTAGAAAGCAAAAGAAAATACACTTTACAGAAAACGTTTTCTGGTGTATTCTCAAATCATGATGCGGCGGCAGATATAACCCCGCACAGACAAACAACTTTTACAGGAGGAAGAAAATGAAAAAAACACTGGCGATGATCCTTTGCCTCGTTCTCTGCGCAGCTCTGTTCGCAGGCTGCGGCAGCACCGCTAAAGCTCCCGCTGCGGCCCCCGCGGCAGACAGCGCAGCCGATGCGGCACCCGCAGAGGCAATAACCCTCAAGCTCGCCGACAACGGCGCAGACACCATGCCCAACGTTATCGCGGCGCGCAAGTTTGCTGAGCTCGCGAACGAGTACACCAACGGCACTGTCACCGTTGAGGTTTTCAGCAACGGCGTTCTCGGTGACGAAGCTTCCGTCGCTGACCAGCTCCAGGCCGGCACCCTCGACATGGCTCGTATCTCCACCACCGGTATGGCTCCCAGCTGCCCCGCACTCAGAGCAGCCTCCATGCCTTTCCTCTTCGCTACCGATCAGGCAAAGTATGACGCATTCGACGGCGAGTTCGGTCAGGCTCTGACTGAGGCAGTCCTTGAGGACACCGGCATTGTGAACCTCACCTACTTTTTCGCGACCGCACGTTCCTTCTATACCGTTGACAAGCCCATCACCTGCGTTGCAGACATGGCCGGCCTGAAGATCCGCTCTCAGGAAGACCCCATCGTCATGGCTATGTTCGAGGCTCTCGGCGCGAAGGCCACCCCGATGAACTACTCCGAAGTCTACTCCGCACTCGAGACCAAGATCGTTGACGGCGCAGAGAACGACATGACCTCTTACTACACCTCCGGCCACTATGAGGTCGCTCCTTACTACAGCCTTGATAAGCACACCGCTCTCGGCTCCCTCTTCTGCATCAGCGGCAAGGCATGGGATTCCCTCAGCGCAGATCAGCAGGATGCACTCAAGAAGGCCGCTCAGGAAGCCTCCATGTACGACCGCGAGCTGCTTGAGACCTCCGAAGCTGAGTCCCGCGCAGCTGTCGAAGCAGGCGGCGCGACCATCATCGACGTCGACATTTCCGAATTCCAGGATGCTTGCAGCAGCGTTTACGAACTGTACCCCGAGCTCAAGGAGTACCTTGACCTGATCAAGTAATAGGCCTCGGACACAGACGACACTTTCCGTATAACGAGAGCATTCCGCTCTCGTTATACATTTAAAAAGGGGTTTTATAATGAAATTTGTCGACAAAGCAGATTCTTTTTTCAAGAAAATAATAAAAGTCGAAAAGGCTTTAGGCGCGCTGTCACTGTTTATAATGCTGGTCATTTGCTTCAGCGCGGTCATAATGAGATATGTTTTCAACGACCCGTGGACATGGAGCGAAGAGGTCATCCTCGTCATCCTTGTTATCTTCGGCTATCTCTGCATTTCAATTGACGTTTATAACGATGAGCATATCGCTCTCACGTTCCTGTATAACGCAGTACCCAAGTGGGCAAAGACAGCCTTGGACTGCCTGCGCCACGTTCTTATCGGGGGCTTTTTCCTCCTTATGGCTAAATACGGAGTTCAGATATACCAGATAAAGGCAAACAAGCAGCTGGCTGCGACCGGTTGGTCTCAGGGCATTGTTTATTTCGCGCAGGTAGTGGTTTCCGTTCTGGTGGTTTTCTTCTGCGTGATGAATCTTTTGAAGGTCATTGTCCACAGCGCGGACAAGAAGGAAGATAGCGCCGCGCAGCAGACTGAAACTGAAAATGGAGGCGAAAACGTATGAGCACAGTTACAACCGGCATCCTTATTCTTTTCGGCACGCTCCTGGTGCTTATCTGCCTGCGCATACCCATAGCCTTCTCGCTCGGTATCGCGGCGGTCGTCAGCGCGCTCTACCTTGATATCCCCCTGCTCAACATCTTCATGAAGATGGTCACGAGCATGCAGAGCTTCGTCATAATCGCGGCTCCGTTCTTCATCGTCATGGCACAGATCATGTGCGACGGCGGCGTCACCAAGAAGCTCATGAACTTCTGCAACCTTATCGTCGGCCGCATCCGCGGCGGCACGGCGCTGGTGAACATCATCGTCTCCATGCTCTTCGGCGGCATCTCCGGCAGCTCTACTGCCGACGTTTCCTCCATCGGCGCTATGCTCATCCCCGCAATGGTGGATGAGGGCTATGACGCGGACTATTCCGTCGCCGTTACCGTTACCTCCTCCCTTGAGGGCGTCATGATCCCGCCCAGCCAGAACATGCTGTTCTACGCCGTGGCGGCCGGCAGCGGCCTGTCCATAAGCACTCTGCTTATCTGCGGCTATATCCCCGGTGTTCTTCTCACGCTCGGCCTGTGCATCCCCGCTCTCATCATCGCGAAGAAGCGCAACTACCCCATCATGGTCGTCAACACCCAGGGGCAGAAGCTGAGGATCGTCTTTGAGGCGCTTGCCGGCCTGATGGCTATCGTCATCATTGTCGTCAGCACCACCTGCGGTATATGCTCGGCTACCGAGTCCGCCGCTATCGCTGCGGTTTACGCTCTGCTGGTTTCTGTTTTCATTTACAAGTCCCTGACCTTCAAGCAGTTTGTAAACTCCTTCTTTTCCGCGCTTCCGATCATGGCAATGTCTCTTGCTATCATCGCCTGCTCCAACGCGTTCAGCTACGTGATGAGCTACCTCAAAGTGCCTGAGCTCCTCAGCAACGCCGTTCTCAGCATTTCCCATAACCCCAACGTCATCATCCTTCTCATGCTCATGCTGATGATCCTGCTGGGCTGCTTCATGGATATGGGCGTTCTGATCTTTGTCTCCACGCCTATCCTTTATCCTCTGGCTGTCGGCACCCTCGGCATGAACCCGTACCACTTCGGCGTCGTGCTGGTGTTCGGCTTTGCTATAGGTCTCTGCACTCCCCCTGTCGGTACCTCGCTGTTCCTCGGCTGCAAGATCGGCAAGATATCGGTGGAAAGCTCGCTCAAGGCTTTCATACCGTTCTATCTTATCATGCTCATGCTGCTGTTCGTCTTCGCATATGTTCCCGAGGCGTCTCTCTGCCTACCGAGGTGGCTGGGCCTTACGGTATAAGTGTGGCATGGCGGTGAACAATGGTCATCAACGAATTTTCACTGAAGGCGCTTACCGGGTTCTATGAGAACGAACTGGTAAACAACTTCCTCAGCTTCTGGCTTCCCAGGTGCGAGGACAAGGAAAACGGCGGCTTTCTCAACTGCTTTGACAATAAGGGAGAGCACCTCGTTTCCAAAAACAAGTATTGCTGGAGTCAAGGCCGCTTTGTCTGGATCTTCTCGAAGCTTGCCTCCACCGAGGCGCCCATTTTCTCGGACGCGCAGCGGGCGGAATTTCTGAGGCTCGCCAAGAACGGCGCGGACTTTCTCGAAGCGCATGCGCTCATCCCGGGCAGGGATATATGCTCCTTCCTGCTCGATGAAAAGGGAAACCCCATCCTCGTCGACGGCGCTGACAGGCTCGATATGAGCATCTATGCCGACTGCTTTGTGATAGCCGGCATGGCGATGTTCGCGCTCCAGTCGGGCGAGGAGGGAAAGTACAGGTTCGCGAAGGATCTCTATCTCTCCGTCCTCGACAGAGTGGAAAGAAACGACTTCCAGACGCTCCCGTACCCCCTGTCCAAGAGCCTGCGCGCGCACGGGATACCTATGATCCTCTCCAACATTTCAAAGGATATCCACTTTGCGGCAAAGCGCTTTGAGCCGGAGTATGCCGGTACCGCGGCGGAGAATATGTGGCGCTTCTCGAGCGACACGCTCAGCCACTTCATGGACGGCGATCACCTTATACATGAGGTGATAACGGCGGATAACAGGTTCTTCCCCCAGACTCTGGGCAATCACATCAACCCCGGCCACTCCATCGAGGACGCGTGGTTCATGCTTGACTCGGCGGAGATAAACGGGCACAGCGAGAGCTTTGCGGATATCTTCCAAATGGTACTCTCCACGCTCGATGCGGGCTGGGATGAGCAGTACGGCGGCATCCTGCATTTCGCCTCCGTCCGCGGCGGCGAGCCTGACGGGGACAACAGCGGCTTTGAAACCGAGCCCATGTCCGTGCAGCTCAGCGGCTGGGGCGATAAGCTCTGGTGGCCGCACTCCGAGGCGCTGTACACGACGCTGCGCTGCTATGCGCAGTCCGGTGACGCGCGCTTCCTGGATTGGCACGAGAGGGTGTTCAACTATGCCTACAGCACCTTCCCCAATACCGACCCGAACATAAGAGAATGGGTACAGATCCGCGAGCGCAGCGGCGACGCCTGCGAGAAGGTCGTCGCGCTGCCGGTAAAGGATCCGTACCACGTAATGAGAAACCTAATCTTGATAATAGAGCTGCTGTATAAGATCGCAGCCGGAGAACAGTGATGAAAAAAGAATTTTTCGTAGATAAACTTCGCGTTGTAATTACGGACACCCGAGATGAGATGGGCGCGGCAGCAGCTTCCGACGCGGCAGAGTACATGCGCGCGCAGATAGCAAAGCTCGGCGGCATCTCCGCCATCTTTGCCGCGGCGCCCTCGCAGAACGAGGTGCTCGAGCATGTGAGCCATGCGGATATTGACTGGAGCAAGGTCACGGCGTATCATATGGATGAGTATGTCGGCCTCGCGCCTGACGCCCCGCAGCGCTTCGCAAGGTATCTGGATGAGCATATCTTCTCGAAGGTGAACTTCGGCAAGGTCAACTATCTTGCCGGAGACGACGGGAAGCTCAACCCCGTCTATAGCGACATGTTCACCCACAACCGCGCGGATATATGCTTCATGGGCATCGGTGAAAACGGGCACATCGCCTTTAACGATCCCCCTGTTGCCGACCTCTTTGACGATAACTTTGCCAAGGAAGTGAAGCTGGACGATGTCTGCCGCATGCAGCAGGTACACGACGGCTGCTTTGCAAGCTTTGACCTTGTCCCCGAGAAGGCCATCACGCTTACCGTGCCTACCCTCCTGCGCACGAGCAAGCTGATCTGCGCCGTTCCCGGTTCGACGAAGGCAAAGGCCGCGTATGATATGCTCAACGGCCCCATCGGCGTTGAGTGCCCCGCGTCATCGCTCAGACTGCACCCCGACGCGACTCTGTATCTGGACGCTGACGCCGCGGCGCTGCTGAAGGTATAAGCTTCATGCCGTCTCACGGAAAGCAGGGGAGCCTGCTCACAGGTTTTTCTGTGACAGGCTCCGCTTTCCGCGGGCGGCATTTGTACGATTTTTAAAGGAGAGCTATGAAAACTGTTTTCACGAACGGAAGAATTATCCTCGCTGACAGGATCCTCGACGGCTACAGCGTGATCGTCGAGGACGGCGTTATCTCTGACGTGACCAAGGGCAATACCGCGGCGGACAAGGTCGTCGACCTTGGCGGCCGCTACCTCGCTCCCGGCTTTATCGACATGCACACCCACGGCGCGGGCGGGCACGACTTTATGGACGGTACCGAGGAAGCCGTAAAGGGTGCGTGCATGACCCACCTGAGCCACGGCACGACCTCCATCGTACCCACGACGCTCACCTGCCTCAACAGCGAGCTGTTCAATTTCTTTGAGGTCTTCCGCAAGGTCAAGGCCGGCTGGCACGAGGGACCGAACCTCCTCGGCATACACCTTGAAGGCCCGTTCTTCAACGCCGCGCAGGCCGGTGCGCAGGACCCCAAGTTCCTGCAGCTGCCGACGAGGGAGAACTTCATGCCGATCCTCGAGGCCGGCGGCGCGGACATTATGAGAATTTCTGTGGCCGTTGAGCTTGAGGGCGCGCTCGAACTCGGCGAAGAGCTCAAGAAGCGCGGCATCATCGCCGCCATCGGGCATTCAGACGCAACTTATGCCGAGGTCGCGAAAGCGGTCGAGGCCGGGTACAGCTTCGTGACACATCTGTACTCGGGCATGTCGGCTCTGCACCGCGTCGGCCCGTACAGAGTGCTCGGCGTTGTGGAATCGGCCTATCTGTTCGATGAACTCGGCGTTGAGATAATTTCGGACGGGAAGCATCTGCCGCCGGAGCTTCTGAGACTGATAGTCAAAAACAAGGGCATCGACAACATCTGCCTTATCACCGACTCCATGCGCGGCGCCGGAATGCCAGAGGGCTCACGCCCCAAGCTCGGCAGCCTCACGAACGGGCAGGAGACGCTCATCCGCGACGGCGTCGCGATGATGCCCGACCTCAAGGCCTTTGCCGGAAGCGTCTGCACTACCGACAGATGTGTGCGCACCATGTATAAGCTCGCGGGCGTGTCCCTGCCTGACGCTGTGCGCATGATGACCGCGAACCCCGCGAGGGTGCTCGGCATAGACGGCAGCAAGGGCACGATCGCGAAGGGCATGGATGCAGACCTCGTCGTTTTCGATGAGGACATCAATATCTCCTCGGTGTACGTCGGAGGAGAGCCGCGTTATACGGCAGAGTGATCAATATACGGAGGAACCTGAATTATGCAAATGACATGGCGCTGGTACGGTGAGGGCAACGACCCTATCACCCTTGCCGATATCAAGCAGATCCCCGGTGTGACCGGCATCGTCTGGGCGCTTCACAATAAGCTGCCCGGAGAGATATGGACCGTTGAGGAGATAGAGGAGGTTCGCCAGCAGATCGAAGGCGCGGGCTTCAACATGGACGTGGTCGAATCCGTGAACGTCCATGACGATATTAAGATCGGCCTGCCCACTCGGGACGGGCTTATCGAAAACTACAAGGCCACAATGCGCAACCTCTCCAAATTCGGCGTGAAGGTGATATGCTATAACTTCATGCCTATCTTTGACTGGACGCGCACGGACCTGTTCCACCCCGTGGGTGATGGCTCAACTGCGCTGTTCTATCAGAAGGATATGATCCGCGATGACTACAAGTCCATGGCCGAGTATATCCTCAGCTTCACCGAGAAGTACAACATGACCTTCCCCGGCTGGGAGCCTGAGAGAATGGCAAAGCTTGATGAGCTGTTTGCCGCTTACAAGGACGTGACCAAGGAAAAGCTCTGGGATAACCTGCGCTACTTCCTCGAAGCGCTCATGCCCACCTGCCATGAGACCGGCATCAAAATGGCCATCCACATGGACGATCCCCCCTGGGACATCTTCGGCCTGCCGCGCCTGCTCGTGGATGAGGCGAGCATCGACCGCTTCCTCAAAATGGTCGACGATCCGTATAACTGCCTCACCCTCTGCTCCGGTTCGCTGAACGCAAACCCCGAAAACAACGTCGCGGACATCGTACGCAGGCACTGTGACCGCATCGCCTTTGCCCATGTCCGTAATATCCACCATTTTGACAACGGCGATTTCTCCGAGGCCGCCCACCGCGACTGCTGCGGCGAGACCGGCATCATCGATATTCTCCGTGCCTACCATGAGAACGGCTATCAGGGCTACATCCGCCCGGATCATGGTCGTCAACTGTGGGAGGAAGGCCCCGGCAACTGCCGCCCGGGCTACGGCAAGTATGACCGTGCCCTCGGCATCCAGTACATGCTTGGCGTGTGGGATCTGCTGGACAGGCTGAAAGAGGAAAAGAACAATGGCTGAGCTTATTTTGAACGCCGACGGCATAAAGGATCGTGCCGCGTGGACGGAAAAGGGCTACAGACTCCCGGAATATGACCGGGACGCTATGATCGCCCTGACAAAGGCCGAGCCTGAGTGGGTACACTTCGGCGCGGGCAATATATTCAAGGCCTTCCAGTGCCGTGATCTTCAAAAGCTTCTCAATAACGGCACGGTGCGCAAGGGCGTCATCGCCGTTGAACGCCGGAAAAAGGGCGAGGACACTCACGATGGCCTCACCGTGGCCGTCACGCTGAAGGCTGACGGCACCGTTGAGAAGGACGTCATCGGCTCCATCGCCGAGACCTGCTATCTCTACGGCGGCGAGGAGCGCCTTGCCGAGATATTCTGCGCGCCGACGCTCAAAATGGTGAGCTTCACCGTCACCGAGAAGGCGTACTCCATCACGGATTCCGCCGGTTCCCTGACAGCTGAGGTTGCCTCGGACATGGAAGTCGGCCCCGATAAGGCGGCAAGCTACATGGGCAAGCTCACGGCGCTGCTGTACGCGCGCTATCGCCGCGGCGCACTGCCAGTCGCCATGGTCAGCATGGATAACTGCTCCCATAACGGCGATAAGCTCAAGGCCGCCGTCACCGCCTTTGCCGATGCTTGGGTCGGTAACGGCATTGCCGAGGAGGGCTTTGCGCGCTATGTCCATGACGGCAGCCGCGTCAGCTTCCCGTGGACGATGATCGATAAGATCACCCCCAGCCCCGATATGACCGTGGGCGCGATGCTGGAGAAGGACGGCCTGCACGGCTTCACCCCTGTGCGCAGCGAGCGCGGAACAGTCACCGCCCCTTACGTCAATGCCGAGGAGACGGAGTACCTCATCATTGAGGACAGCTTCCCGAACGGGAAACTCCCGCTCGACAAGGCCGGCATCATCTATACCGACCGCGCGACTGTCGACAAGGTGGAGCGCATGAAGGTCACGACCTGCCTCAACCCGCTGCACACGGCGCTTGCGGTATACGGCTGCCTGCTGGGCTATGACCGTATCTGGAAAGAAATGAAGGATGAGGAGCTTGTGCGCCTTATAAAGACCATTGGCTATAAAGAGGGGCTGCCGGTCGTGACCGACCCGGGTATAATCGACCCGAAGGAGTTTATCGACACCGTCGTGAACGTGCGCCTTGTGAACCCCTTCATGCCTGATACGCCTCAGCGCATCGCGACCGATACCTCCCAGAAGCTGCCCATCCGCTATGGCGAGACGATAAAGGCCTACATGGCCTCCGACACGCTCGATGTGCAGCAGCTGCGCATGATCCCGCTGGTCTTTGCCGGATGGCTGCGCTATCTGATGGCCGTGGACGATAACGGCAACGCGTTTACCCCGAGTCCCGATCCGATGCTCGGTGAAGCGCAGAGCTATGCCGCAGCTTTCCGTCTCGGCCAGCATATCACCGCCGCCGAGGCTATGGATAAGCTCTCGGGCCTGCTTTCGAGCGAAAAAGTATTCGGCGTCGATCTTATACAGTGCGGTCTTGCCGAGCGCGTCTGCGGATACTTCGCGGAGCTCATCGCGGCTCCCGGCGCTGTGAGAGGAACATTGAAAAAATATACGATGTGAATTCGGCCGGATAGATAAAAATGTCTTTGCTGAAGCGCGGTTAAAGCATGTCAACAGAGAAACTATTGCATAGGATACTGCATTGAACCGGAACGACATCAATATTGAACAGCACCCCATTTGTTATAAAAATACAAAAGGGGTGCTTTTCTATGCCAAAATGTTCCGAGACTGCATACAGCGGAAAAACAACCGCTGAGCATTACCGAGATCAGCGAAAAGCTCGGCCTCTATAAGAGCAACGTGTATGATATTCTGTCGACTCTTTGCGCGATGGGGTATCTTGACAGGAGCACCGAGTCGAGCAAATTCTATCTTGGAAAGAAAATCGTAGTCCTCGGAAGAATGGCGTCCGACAGATACAGCTTCAAAAACATCGCTTCTCCGTATCTGCATCAGCTTGCAAACGAAGTCGGTGAGATAGCCTATCTTACTGTCCCGATTGGTGTTCATCATATTATATATATTTCATACCCGGCATCCGTACAAAACGCTGAATATGTACCGTCAGGCGCGCTGTCATGC
>CAKRRX010000081.1 GCA_934394595.1 uncultured Blautia sp.
CCCGTTATTACGCAGTTCGGGAGACTGCGGATGGCTTCCACAACTTCAAAACCCCCGTCGAAACCAGTACAAGCCCTGATTGAGTAAACAGGTAATGCCGGTACGCAGACGAAGTTCATGTAATTGTGTCTCGTTAGTTTTTTATTATATGCATATCCCTTCTAACTGTCAAGAAAAAACATATAATTATGCAAAATAATTGTAGTTTTTTTCACACTTGCAATCTTCTATCTGCTCCTGTATAATGTCGCTATAATCTTTTAGAGCGTGAAAGTGGATGAGAACTTCATATTATTTATTTAGGGGGAGGAATTGCCTATGCTTGATTCCATTACAAAATTTATCAACCAACTGGACACCTGGGTATGGGGCTGGTGGATGATCCTGCTGCTCCTTGGTACCCACATTTTCATGACGGTCCGAACTGGCTTTATCCAGCGAAAGATCGGTACCGGAATCCGTCTGTCTGTCAGTAAGGACCCTGATGCTGAGGGCGAAGTAAGCCAGTTTGGCGCCCTTACTACTGCCCTGGCTTCCACCATTGGAACCGGAAATATCATCGGTGTGGGCACTGCCATTGCACTTGGCGGCCCTGGTGCTGTACTGTGGTGCTGGCTTACCGGTGTATTTGGCATTGCCACAAAATACAGCGAATCCCTGATTGCAGTGAAATTCCGTGTAAAAACCAAGGACGGCCGAATGCAAGGCGGTGCCATGTATGCCCTGGAACGTGGTCTGAATATGAAATGGCTGGGCTTGCTTTTCGCCTTTTTCGGCGCCTTTGCTTCCTTTGGAATTGGCTGTGCCACTCAGGTAAATGCCATTGCCACCGTATGTAATGAAAATCTTGGAATTCCGGCTGTGCTGGTAGGAATCCTGGTGGCAGCTCTCACTGCCCTCGTTATTTTTGGCGGAATCAAATCCATTGCAAGGGTCTGTGAAAAACTGGTACCATTTATGGCAATCTTCTATGTCCTGGGCTGTATCGTGATCCTGGGGCTGAATTACGACTTTGTGATTCCTGCTATCCGCACCATCTGCAAGCTTGCCTTCACACCAGGAGCCGCCGCCGGAGGACTGGCAGGCCGTGGCATCATGATGGCAATGCAGTATGGTATTGCCAGAGGACTTTTTTCCAATGAATCCGGTATGGGTTCTGCCCCTATTGCAGCAGCTGCTGCCCAGACCCGCAATCCGGTCCGCCAGGCATTGGTCTCCAGCACCGGAACCTTCTGGGACACCGTTGTGGTCTGTGCTATGACCGGACTTGTGCTGGTAAGCAGCATTATGAAAAACCCGGCCATTGATATGAGTACCGTGACAGACGGTGGGCTTCTCACTACCCTTGCATTTTCCCAGATTCCTGTTTTAGGGCCTGTGATCCTGGTAGTAGGAATTATCTCTTTTGCCTTTTCCACAGTTCTTGGCTGGGCATATTACGGGGAGCGCTGCGTGGAATATTTTGCAGGGCAAAAAGGACTGATTCCTTACAGACTCCTGTACGTTGCCATTGCAGCCATTGCTCCCGTGGCAGCCCTTAACCTGGTATGGACTGTAGCAGATATCCTGAATGCTCTGATGGCAATTCCCAATTTAATTGCCGTACTGCTCCTTTCCAATGTCATCGCCAAAGATACCAGAAAATATCTGGCTGATCTGGACGCTCACCATGATGAAAGTGTCCCCACCATTGAACGTTAAATGTAAACTGTATTAAAAAAAGGTTTTCTGCAGGATTTCCCACAAATTGTGGCACATATCCTGCTGAAAACCTTTTTTCATGACTTGCACTATTTTCTCACAAAATTGACATTACTATTTGAATCCTGCAGGATTCTCAACAGTAGGACTTTTACTCTCCGAATTCCTCTGCAGCCTTTTCCAGCATTTTCCGGATAGGAAGATGATAAGGGCATCTTGTCTCGCATTTTCCGCATTTTACACAGGCAGATGCTTTCACTGCCAGGCTCTTATAACGGTCTTTTGCCCAGTCAGCCAGGTTATATCGTTCCAAATAGCCTGCAAAAAGAAAAACACTAGGAATACCGATTCCCACAGTACATGGCGCACAATAATTACATCTTCTGCAGAAATTGGTACCAAGCTGATGGCGTATCTCTTCTATCTGTGCCTTCTCTTCCTCTGTAAAAGGACTTCCATCTGAACAGGCTCTGATATTTTCTTCCAGTTCCTCAGGCTCTGCCATACCTGGGATCACAACTGTAACTGCCGGATTGGAACAGACATACCGAAGTGCAAGAGTCCCATTTTCAATAGCGCCGCCTGCAAGAGGCTTCATGGCAATAAAACCGATATTTTTCTCTTTACATTTCTTTATCAGCGCTTCTCCCTGATTTTCTACAATATTATAGGGAAACATAATCGTCTCCACCCAGTCATAACCAAGAGCCCGCTCAAAAACTTCTGTGGAATGAGCGGTAATTCCGATATGACCGATCTTTCCGGCTGTCTTCGCCTCCAGAAGTGCTTCCAGCGCACCATTTTCACCCACCACTGTATCAAGCTGCTCCATACTTGGGTTATGGACCTGATAAAGATCAATATAGTCTGTCCGAAGATTTTTAAGACTTGTCTCAATATCAGAGGCCATGGCTTCCTTCGTTCTTGCCATACTTTTGGTCGCGATCACAAAATGATCACGGATTCCCTCCAGACCATACCCCAGATATTCCTCACTGACTGTATATCCTCTGGCTGTGTCAATGTAATTGATTCCCGCTTCCATCAGCTGTGTCATCAATCCCTTGGTTCCTTCTGCCGAAATCCTCTGAATAGGAATACCGCCAAACCCCATACGTGAAATCTTTAACCCTGTTTTTCCTAATGTCGTATACTCCATATGTTTCCTCCTAAACGGACATGTCGCCTATCGGCGACATCACCATACATGAAATTCAGCTGCCTGGCGCCTATGGCGCTCTCACAGCTGCCGTCCGATATCCAAGAATTCGCTCATGCCAGCATGGCTCATTCTTGGCTGCCGTCCAGGACTTTCATAGTAAAAAAACTTATGCCACCAGCACAGAACCTATTTGAATGTTCAAACACGTTCCTGCTGATGGCACGAAGATTCATAAATTGTTCTGTCAGATCAAGTCCGATCAAACTCTGGACAGATACTCACCTGTTCTGGTATCGATTTTCAGCTTGTCTCCCTGGTTTACGAACAGCGGAACCATAACCTGGGCACCAGTCTCAACAGTAGCCGGCTTAGTAGCACCCTGTGCTGTATTTCCAGCAAATCCTGGCTCTGTCTCTGTAACAACAAGCTCAACGAATAACGGCGGCTCAATAGCAAATACATTGCCATTGTGGGAACAGATCTTAACCATCTCGTTCTCTTTCACGAATTTCAGAGAATCGCCAACCTGATCCTCTGTCAGACCGATCTGATCAAAAGTCTCAACGTTCATGAAATAATATAATCCACCATCGTTGTACAGATACTGCATATCTACACGCTCAATACGAGCTGTAGGGAATTTCTCTGTAGGACGGAAAGATTTCTCTAACACGGATCCTGTGATAATATTTTTGTATTTGGTTCTAACGAAAGCAGCTCCCTTTCCTGGTTTTACATGCTGGAATTCTACGATCTGACAAACGTTGCCATCAATTTCTACTGTGACACCGTTTCTGAAATCACCTGCTGAAATCATAATTATATTTTCCTCCTTATAGTGCTAATGACTAGAAATATTCTATAATATATACACCATTTTTTCAACTACTTTTTTTCAGATCAGGACAATTTTTGCTCAATTTCCCCGATCAGCGCCTCAAAAGGCTTGTCACCTGTAACCACTTCAATATCTGCAAATTTGTGGTAAACAGGATCACGCTGCTTCAGAAGCTTCTTGATCTTCTCTTCCTGATTGTCGCCTTCCAGAAGAGGATTGTTGTTTCCTTCCAGTCTCTTGCGGAAGGTATCCGCAGAACCTTTCAGATAGACAACTGTTCCCAGCTGCCTGATATACTTCTCATTCTGCTCCTGGATTGGAAGTCCTGCTCCCAGGGAAATGACCTTTCTTTCCTTATCTTCGATCAGAGCCTTTACAGTCATGGTCTCCAATGCGCGGTAATAAGGTTCGCCAAATTTCTGAAAGATTTCCTTCACAGACATGTTCATCTTCTTAATGATCACCTTATCCACATCAACAAAGGTCAGCCCCAGGTCACTGGACAGACGTTTCCCCACTCTAGTCTTGCCAGAACCCATAAATCCGATAACCACAATATGGTTCATGAATTCTTCTCCTCCTTGGTATAAAAATGTAATACAATTTTTTCCAGATAACGTTTCAGAACGATCTGGATTTCCTCTTTTGGATGGATTGGTTTTACCAGAATATTCTTAAGACCTGCATTTTTAGCCCCCCAGATATCTGTAAAAAGCTGGTCTCCGATAAAAACGGTATTCCCAGGATTTGTACCTAAACGTTCCATAGCCCGCTGGTAGCCACGTCTGGAAGGCTTGGCAGCCATTTCTATGTACTCTGCTTCTACCTCTCTGGCAAAAGGTTCCACCCTTTTCTTTTTATTGTTGGACACCAGGCAACAGGAAAAACCCAGCTTTTTCAACTTCTGGAAAAGCTCTCTGGCTCTTTTGTCTGCAGGTGCCCCATGAGGAACCAGAGTATTGTCGATATCAAACAACACACCCCGGTATCCTTGCTGATACAACTTTTCATAATCTACTGCATATGCTGAATCCAGATATTCATCTGGAAAAAAGCGTTCAAACATTTTTCAAACCTCACTGTCAGCTGTACAGATATGCCAGCAGTTCTTCATAATGATCTTCCATAATGTCATGGCCATGGTCATAAAATCCCCTGAGCTTTTCTTTGTTCTTCTCCGCACGTCCCACTGTGGGTATTTCCGGGCGTATCACAAAAATATGCCCTTCTCTTTCCCATTTTTCCAGCAATTCCAAGGTTCTATTGTAATTCCGGTATCGATTGTACAGAGTATTCAAAAGCTCTGGATGCTGACGGAATGCCGCTACATAAAGAGCCGCACTTTTTCCCGGTTTACTCTTTCGGTAACCCTTATTTCTGGTAAGGATCACTACATTCTTACGGTATCCCTTTTCCATGGCATGTACCAGAGGAATGGAATCTGCAATCCCACCGTCCAGGTAAGGAACTCCGTCAATTTCTACCATAGGGCTTACCAAAGGAATGCTGGAAGAAGCCCGGCTGATCTCCATCAGTCTTTTGGGATCTCTTTTCTCAGAAAGATATTCCGCATCTCCGGTCTGACAGTTGGTGACTACGATCTCACATTCTGCATCAGACTGGAAAAAAGTATCAAAATCAAATGGAAAAAGCTCATTGGGATATTTGTCAAACAGCATGTCCATATCAAAGAGCTGATGTTTTTTTAAGGCAGCTTTGGTGGCAATGTAACTATTTTTCTTATCCTCCACCACCATACAGTCCATAGTACGTCCCGGTTGACAGGATACATAATCAAGGGCGTTGCAGCATCCTGCAGAAACTCCTATCACATAAGGGAATTTCACATTTTTTTCCATCAGAAAATCCAGTACACCGGCTGTAAATACGCCTCTGCTTCCTCCGCCTTCCAAAACAAGAGAGGTTCTGATATTTCCGGACATTCCTATTCACGCTCCTTAAGAGGTACATATACCGCAGGATCCAGTACATTCTTATATGCCGGACGGATGATCTTATCTGTATTGATCAGCTCTTCCATTCGGTGTGCGCTCCATCCTACGATACGCGCCACAGCAAAAATCGGTGTATACAGTTCCAGCGGAAGATCCAGCATACTGTAAACAAAGCCGCTGTAAAAGTCCACATTTGCGCTGACACCCTTGTAAATATGACGCTCTTGCGCAATTACTTCCGGAGCCATCTTTTCTACCATAGCATAGAGATTGTACTCTTTCATGCGGCCTTTTTCCCTGGCAAGGGTCTCCACAAAGCCTTTGAGCACCTGGGCACGGGGGTCAGATACGGAATAGATTGCATGTCCCATACCATAGATCAGGCCTCTCTTATCAAATGCTTCCTTATGGAGAAGCTTTTTCAGATACTCTCTTACTGCCTCTTCATCAGAGATATCCTTCACGTTCTTTTTCAGATCCTGGAACATACTTACTACTTTGATGTTTGCACCGCCGTGCTTTGGACCCTTCAGGGAACCAAGAGCTGCCGCAATAGCAGAATAAGTGTCCGTTCCGGAAGAGGAAACTACATGGGTAGTAAAGGTAGAGTTATTACCACCGCCATGCTCCATATGAAGGATCAGGGCAAGATCCAGGATTTTTGCTTCCAGATGGGAATATTTCTTATCTGGACGAAGCATACGCAGAATATTCTCTGCTGTGGAAAGTTCTTTCTTTGGATTGTGGATATAAAGGCTCTTACCGCATAAGTAATGGTTATATGCCTGATACCCATAAACGGATAAAAGTGGGAATACGCTGATCAGATTCAGGCATTGCCGCAGTACGTTTGGCAATGAAATATCATCCGGCTCCTTGTCATAACAATAAAGAGTCAGTACACTTCTGGACAAGGCATTCATAATATCCTTAGAAGGTGCCTTCATGATAACGTCCCTTACAAAATTGGTGGGAAGTGAGCGCTGATTTGCCAGAAGCTTTTTAAATTCTTCCAGTTCCTTCTCATTTGGAAGTTTACCGAACAACAATAGGTAGGTGGTCTCTTCAAACCCATATCTGTCATCTTCAATAAATCCCCTGGTAAGTTCCTTAATGTCGTATCCCCTGTAGGAAAGGCTTCCTGCACAGGGAACCTCTTTACCGTCAACTACTTTCACCGCACATACATTGGAGATCTGTGTCAGGCCAGCCAGAACACCTTTTCCGTTGATATCTCTGAGTCCACGTTTTACATCGTATTTCTGGTAAAGAGACAGATCCAGACTGGAATGATCTTTACAGATTTCTGTCAGGTTCTCTATTTCCGGTGTTACTTTCATGTTAAATCCTGTCATTAAATAAACCCCTTTCTCTTTTTAGCGTCCGATAATCCTGTCCTCCCTTTTTTTATGGATATCTGTGACTTGATATTTATATATTGATGTCAGGGTCAAAAGCCTAATCATGCATGAACAGCTTTTTGACCTTTTGGCCCTGATATCATACTTTGTATTTTAGTATAGCATTCAGTCCCCAGGCCGTCTACAGGCAAATTATCATCTCTGTCTATATCCTGCAAGGAACTCTCTCAACTTATCTGTAGCCTTCTCCAGCTGCCGGACATTTGGCAGATAAACCACTCTGAAGTGATCCGGAGAAGTCCAGTTAAAGCCCTTGCCAGGTACCAGGAGCACCTGTTTTTCATGAAGAAAATCAAGCGCAAACTGCTCATCGTTACTAATGTTAAATTTCTCTGTGTCGATCTTTGGAAAAATATAAAATGCAGCCTTTGGCTTCACAGCTGTGATTCCAGGAATGTCATTGAGAGCCTTATAAATAAAATCTCTCTGCTCATAAACTCTTCCCCCTGGCTGAATATATTCATTTACACTCTGATAACCCCCAAGTGCTGTCTGTACAATAGACTGTGCCGGAACGTTGGAGCAAAGGCGCATGGAAGAAAGCATGTTAATCCCTTCTATATAGCCTTTTGCCTTATTCTTGGCACCGCTTAAGATCATCCAGCCGATACGGAAGCCTGCGATCATATGGGACTTGGAAAGTCCGGAAAAGGTAACGCAGAACACATCCGGTGCAAGGGATGCTATGGATGTATGCTTATAACCATCCATGATCAGACGGTCATAAATCTCATCCGAAAAAATGATCAGTTCATGTTCTCTTGCAATCTGTGCGATCTGCTCCAGGACCTCCTTAGGATATACTGCACCGGTAGGGTTATTTGGATTAATGATGACAATGGCTTTGGTCTTATCCGTGATCTTACTCTTGATATCTTCGATATCCGGATACCACTCTGACTGTTCATCGCAGATATAATGGACGACCTTTCCACCTGCCAGGGTGGCCGTAGCTGTCCATAAAGGATAATCCGGGGCAGGGATCAGAATCTCATCTCCATTATCCAGAAGAGCCTGCATACACAGATTGATCAGTTCACTGACTCCATTTCCGGTATAGATATCACTCATAGTCACCCCTGGGATACCACGGAGCTGCGCATACTGCATGATCGCTTTTCTTGCGGAAAAAATACCCTTGGAATCAGAATATCCCTGCGAAGTACGGATATTACTCAGCATGTCCAGGATCACTTCCTGAGGTGCTGAAAAACCAAATGGATACGGATTGCCGATATTCAGCTTCAGGATCTCCATTCCGTCCTCTTCCATTCTTGCAGCTTCATCCACTACCGGGCCTCGCACATCATAAAGTACGTTATCCAGCTTGCTGGATTTCTCGAATGTCTTCATTTCTTTCACTCCTCATCTTACTATGTATGCCTGTGCTGTCTGCTTATCAGGAGCGCCTGCTTCTATGGTTCTGCCGACCTGGCATAACATATTTCTTGTCATCTATCATCTCATATTTGACTCATTTTCGCAAGCCCTTATGAAATTTTTGGAAATCTTAAAAAAACTCTTTTCTTTTTTAGCGCTTTAGTGTATAATAGCGTCGTTAAAAAATTTTACATCACTCAGGATGAGGAGGAATTACAATGTCTTACACTGAAGAAGTATATGAAAGAGTCGTAGCACAGAATCCTGGCGAGCCGGAGTTCCATCAGGCAGTAAAAGAAGTTCTGGATTCTCTGAAAGTGGTAATCGACAAAAATGAAGAAGAATATCGCAGTATGTCCCTTCTGGAGCGTCTCGTTGAGCCGGAAAGAATCATTTCCTTCCGTGTTCCGTGGGTTGATGATAAGGGCGTTGTTCAGGTAAACAAAGGATACCGTGTACAGTTCAACAGTGCTATCGGACCTTATAAGGGTGGTCTTCGTTTCCATCCATCCGTAAACCAGGGTATCTTAAAATTCCTTGGATTTGAGCAGACATTTAAGAACTCCCTTACCGGACTTCCAATCGGTGGTGGTAAAGGTGGTTCCAACTTTGACCCGAAAGGCAAATCTGACAGAGAGGTTATGGCATTCTGCCAGAGCTTCATGACAGAGCTTTCCAAATATATCGGTGCTGACACTGATGTTCCGGCTGGTGATATCGGTGTAGGCGGACGTGAGATCGGTTACTTATTCGGACAGTACAAGAGAATCCGCGGATTATACGAGGGTGTTCTCACAGGTAAGGGACTTACCTACGGCGGATCTTTAATCCGTACACAGGCTACCGGATATGGTGTTGTTTATATGCTTGATGAGATCATGAAAGCACATAACGATTCTATTGATGGAAAGACTTTCATCGTAACAGGATCCGGAAACGTTGCAATCTATGCTGTAGAGAAAGCTCAGCAGCTTGGCGGCAAGGTTGTTGCTATGTGTGACTCCAACGGATATATTTATGATCCGGAAGGAATCAAGCTTGACATTGTGAAAGATATCAAAGAAGTAAAACGTGGACGTATCAAAGAGTACGCAGACCGCGTTGAGGGTGCTTCTTACACAGAAGGTACCGGAATCTGGAACATCAAATGTGATGTATACCTTCCATGTGCTACCCAGAACGAGCTTGCTCTTGAGGGTGCTAAGACACTTGTTGCAAACGGCTGCAAATATGTAGTTGAGGGTGCGAACATGCCTACTACTCTTGATGCTACAACTTATCTCCAGGAGAACGGTGTTCTGTTCATGCCTGGTAAAGCAGCTAACGCTGGTGGTGTTGCTACTTCTGCTCTTGAGATGAGCCAGAACTCCATGAGACTTTCCTGGACAGCAGAGGAAGTTGATGAGAAGCTTCACGGTATCATGGTAGATATTTTCCACAAAGCTGATGACGCAGCTAAGCGTTATGGCATGGAAGATAACTATGTTGCTGGTGCTAATATCGCCGGATTTGAAAAAGTTGTAGATGCTATGAAAGCTCAGGGTATCTGCTAATTTACGTATACGATCTGTATATCCAAAAAGAACGTAACATCTGATTTTTAATATCTACCAAATAAGGCGTCTGCCAGGTTTTCTCCCAGGGCAGACGCCTTATCAATTTATTATCATATGATATGAGTGTCAAAAGGGCTTTTGCCACTCATTTGATACCCCGGATTGCTACACAGCTACGCTGCTCCCGCAATCCTCCAAATATTCGAAATCCGCTGATTTACTGCGTAAATCGCTACTTTCTCATATTTGGCGTGTCCCAAGTTCAAACGCCTTATCGTGCAAGCACGAACGGCTTTTTGACCTTTTGACACTGGTATCATCATATATAGATTATTCAGTCTTTTGCAGCAGGATATTCTGTACACAGCAGTCTGTATGCAGGCTCATCCTCCTCAATGGTTGGGAATCTTCCCAGTGGCTCATAAAAGAAATTATCTGTATGATCATCATTAACCATCGATACTTCGCCGATCAGAGCCGGACCACCCTCAGGAATAATAAATTCATGATACTGGAACGGTACCAGTGTAATAGATTCTCCATTATGGATTCTTACCGGTTCTCCGGCTTTTACTTTATACTGACGACCGTCTCTGTAAATAAGAACATCATTTACCAGATCCTTTTCGTAGATATTTCTTCCGTCCTCTGTACGGTGTACCTTTGACTGGTCTGCATTGTAGAAGGTAAAGACCACATCATTTCCGCCACGGTTGATGATATCCTCTCTTTTATTTTCATGATAATGCATCGGTGAAACCTGTCCGCTGTCACACATCATAATCTTCTCTGCATATGTCTTCGGATATTTGGGATTGTGAATATTTCCATTACGGATTGTAATCAGAGCCAGCCCCAATGTATCAAATTTTCCTTCACCGTAATCTGTTACATCCCATCCAAGCTCACACTCACGGATTTCATCATATTCGTGATTTTTATCAGCCCATTCTTCCGGTGTAAAAGAAAGATAAGGCGGCAGTTTAAATCTGCACTCATCTAACAAAGCTTCCATTTTTTTGATTGTTGCGTTAATTTCAGACCGTTTCATAATTAAATCTCTCCTTTTTTATTTTTATTCTATTTCTGCTGTATTTTCTGAAACTCCCGGATTGCTTCCCGGATTTCTTCCTCACCGTCGAGGATTGTAAAATCCAGTACATTCTTTTCTTTTGCAAACGGTGCCAGTTTATGAACCGTACCTTTTTCCTCATGATAAGGCCTGCCGTATACACTGGAATTAGCAGGTTCCAGTCCGATCACATAATCTCCGGATGCAGTAGATTTCCATTCCATAAAATATGGCAGATATTTCATATTGTAAGAAAGACGAAGGCCGATGCCAAGAGGCTCATTCACCACCAGGACCTGGGTATTACCTTCCGCATCTGACTGCATATCATGGATAAATACATACTCCGGTTCATTGTCCTTTGGAGGATCCATTTTATCATAATCTGC
>CAKRRX010000082.1 GCA_934394595.1 uncultured Blautia sp.
AAATCATATCCTGCACTTCCGGCTGTGGCCCGTCTTGGAAGACGGATGTTTCCGTAAATTTTCTCAGCTTCATCCGCAGCCACTCCGTCAAAGGAATCCATCCAGTCTGCCACGAATCGTTCTTTACTTACTTTATGAAATTTCGCAATTCTCTTCATATTTTCTCCTGTTTCTCCCTGAGGCAGCTTTGCAGACAGGTTCTGCCAAACTGCCTCATGGTGGATAGAAAGGATGCCGGGCATTTCTGTCCGGCATCCTGAAATTTTATTCTTATTTAGTCTCTGTCGGAACATCCTTGATGCTGAAGCTCATTCTTCCCATCTTGTCTTTTCCAAGGCAGATTACTGTTACTTTATCTCCAAGTGTGAGAACGTCCTCTACACGGTTGATTCTCTCCTTGCAGATTTTAGAAATGTGGACCATTCCCTCTTTTCCAGGTGCGAATTCCACAAATGCGCCGAATTCTTTGATGCTTACAACCTGTCCGGTAAGGATCTGTCCCTGCTCAAAATCAGATGCGATGATCTCTACCATACGCTTTGCTTCCTGCATGTTCTTACCATCTACACCGCAGATGGATACAGCACCCTCATCTGTAATGTCGATCTTCACGCCGGTACGCTCGATAATGGTATTGATGGTCTTTCCTCTCTGGCCAACCACATCACCAATCTTCTGAGGATCGATCTGGATCTGGATGATCTTCGGAGCATATTTTCCAACAGAAGTACGAGGTGCAGGAATGCATTTCTCAATTACCTCATTGAGGATATACTCTCTTGCTTCCTTGGTACGTCTGATTGCTTCCTCTACAATCTGTCTGGTAAGACCGTGGATCTTGATATCCATCTGGATAGCAGTGATACCGTCATGAGTTCCGGCTACCTTGAAGTCCATGTCTCCGAAGAAGTCTTCAAGACCCTGGATATCGGTAAGGACAATGTAATCGTCATCTGTATCACCTGTAACAAGACCACAGGAAATACCTGCTACCGGTTTCTTGATCGGCACACCAGCTGCCTCAAGGGACATGGTAGATGCACAGATACTTGCCTGAGAAGTAGAACCGTTGGACTCAAAAGTCTCAGATACAGTACGGATAGCATATGGGAATTCCTCTACGCTTGGAAGTACCGGTACAAGGGCTCTCTCAGCCAGGGCTCCATGTCCAATCTCACGACGTCCCGGTCCTCTGGATGGCTTGGTCTCACCTACAGAATAGGACGGGAAGTTGTAGTGATGCATATATCTCTTGGTTGTCTCAAACTCATCAAGTCCGTCAAGTCTCTGAGCCTCTGCAAGAGGTGCTAAAGTGGTGATGGTGCAGATCTGAGTCTGTCCACGGGTAAACATAGCAGAGCCATGTACTCTCGGGATGATATCAACCTCTGCTGCCAGAGGACGGATCTGTGTGATAGCACGGCCATCCGGACGCTTGTGATCTTTCAGGATCATCTTACGAACGGTCTTCTTCTGATACTGATAAACAGCCTCTCCAAGAACTGCCAGCCACTCTTCTTTTTCTGCAAAAGCTTCTTTCAGCTTGTCTGTAACTGCTGCGATATTGTTCTCTCTTGTCTGCTTGTCATCAGAGAATACAGCAACCTCCATTTCTTCCGGAGGAACGATTTCTTTGATAGCATCAAACAGCTCCTGAGGTACTGCACAGGACTCATAGCTATGTTTCTCTTTGCCGCAGTCTGCAACGATCTGGTCAAAGAATTTGATGATCTCCTGGTTTACTTCATGTGCTTTATAGATTGCTTCGATCATCTGGTCTTCCGGAACCTCATTAGCGCCGGCTTCGATCATAATAACCTTATCTCTTGTGGAAGCTACAGTAAGCTGAAGATCAGAAATATCCTTCTGGGCAAGTGTTGGATTTACAATAAATTCTCCATTTATCAGACCAATCTGTGTGGTAGCACATGGACCGTCAAATGGGATATCGGAAATGCAGGTAGCAAGAGAAGAACCAAGCATAGCCGGGATCTCCGGGTTACACTCAGGATCAACAGACATAACCATATCTACCAGTGTTACGTCATTTCTGTAATCCTTTGGAAACAGAGGACGCATCGGTCTGTCAATAACACGGGAAGTCAGGATCGCATGCTCACTGGCCTTTCCTTCTCTTTTATTAAAACCGCCAGGAATCTTTCCTACGGCATACATTTTCTCTTCATATTCAACGCTTAACGGGAAAAAGTCGATTCCCTCTCTTGGCTCCTTGGATGCAGTTGCTGTAGCAAGTACAGTGGTATCACCATAATGCATAAGTGCTGCGCCATTGGCCTGTTTCGCAACACGTCCGATATCTACGGTAAGTGTTCTTCCAGCTAATTCCATGGAATAACTTTTGTACATGTCTTCTCTCCTTTTTTTGATATAAAATTTGATCTGATGGCTGCTAATTCTACCCGCATACCCCGGCAGATTATAAACTGCACCGGAATTGACGGTAATTTACGGCCATCTACTTTGGCTTTGCCACAACAGAAGTCCGAAACGACTGAAAAAAACATTTCTTCCCCAAATGTGCTTTTCAGAAGTCTCGGAAATCCTCGCCTGCCAGAGTACTCTCTTGCAGACAATAGTGCCTCTGTTATGGCTTTTACATCTTAAAATGGGGCGGATGGATATCCGCCCCTTCCGCATACTAATTATTTTCTTAAGCCTAATCTCTCAATCAGTGTACGGTATCTTTCGATGTCTGTTTTCTTTAAGTAAGCTAACAGTCCACGTCTCTGACCTACCATTTTCAGCAGACCACGTCTGGAATGATGATCCTTGTGGTTGTTCTGTAAATGCTCAGTAAGCTCCTGGATTCTTGCAGTAAGAACAGCTACCTGTACCTCTGGTGAACCTGTGTCTCCCTCGCATCTTGCATACTCTTTCATGATTGCTGTTTTCTTTTCTTTTGAAATCATCTTGATTTCCTCCTTAAAATTTAATGGTCTCCCATGCAGATATTTCTGTGGGGACATAATCGCCGCATATTAAGAGACGGTCGGAGATTCCAACCCCTGAATATGGGCTATTCCTTATATATGAAACAGAATGCTTTCTGTTCATACCTGGTCTAGTATAGCATACTGCCGAAGTTCTGTAAACTGTTTTTTTAATTTTTTACAGCCTGCCGTCTTTCTTTTCGTTCTTCTGCTGGCTCCTCCAGAAGAGAAAAAGCAATGTTGGTAGCATGGTCAGACACACGCTCCAGACCGGAAATAATATCGGAAAAGATCATTCCGGCACTGGCTGTACATTCTCCTCTTGTGAGACGCTGAACATGGGATTCCTGAAGCTGTCGTTCTGTTTGATCTACCTGTTCCTCCAGTTCCTGGATTTCTTCCATATGTTCCAGATTATTATGAGAAAACATGTCCAGGGCATAAGTGGTAACCTTGATCACCAGATCCAGCATTCCGGAAAGCTCGCTGCGTGCCATAGGACTGAATTCAATGTCATGTTCCAGCCTTGTTTTAGCCGCATCTGCGATATTTTCCGCATGGTCTCCAATACGCTCGATATCATTTACAATATGGAACAGACCTCCGATACTTTTGGCATCATCTGCCGGAAGAGTGGTCTCGTTGATCTTTACCAGATAGCTGGTGATTTCACGGTTCAGATAATCAATCTGCTTTTCCACCTCGTAAACTTCTTTTATGTCACTTTCTTCCAAAGTGATCAGGGCATTCATGGCCCGTTCCAGATTGGTGATGGCCATCTGACCCATTCGTTCCATTTCCCGGATAGCATCAAACACAGCTGTGGTAGGAGAATAAACCGATTTTTCCCCGATATACAGAAGGCCATAACCATCTGTTTCCTTTTTTTCTTCTTTTTTTACAAAGAAGCCTGTGAGCTTGACAAGCTGTCTGTTAAATGGTGCGAGCATCAGTACTTCTACGATTTTGATCAGGGTATGGGTATTTGCCACTTCCCGTCCCGGATTATGCCCGGATATATTTTCAATAAATCCGGTGATTGGCTCCAGTCCAACCGAAATGACCACATACATAATGATCGTTCCGATGACATTAAAAAGCAGATGGATCAGCGCTGCCCTTTTCGCATCTCTTTTTCCGCCAAGGCCTGCAAGAAGTGCTGATACACATGCGCCTATGTTACAGCCAAGAATAATGAAAAAGCAGATGCGCATATCCAAAAGTCCCTGATTGGCAAGGAGAAGAATGATTCCCACTGTTGCAGAAGAGCTCTGCAGCACCGCAGTCACAACCATACCCACAAGCAATGCCAGAAAATGGCTGTCCAGAGAACCCATGATCTCCACAACCTTTGGAGATTCTTTCAGAACCGCCATGGAAGTGGACATTGCATTCAGTCCCATAAACAGGATTCCAAATCCCAGAAGTACTTCTCCGGTTCTTTGAACCTTTGTCTTTTTACAGAACATCAGCATGATAATTCCAGCCATAATGATCACCGGTGCCAGTTCTGAAAGATTAAACGCAATGAGCTGAGACGTGATGGTAGTTCCAATATTTGCCCCCATGATCACACCTGCTGCCTGATACAGATTCATCAGACCGGAATTGACAAAACTGACTACCATAACCGTTGCTGCACTGGAAGACTGAATGATGGCTGTAAAAAGGGTTCCTACCAGAATTCCGCGAAGAGGTGTTTTGGTAAAAAATTCCAAAATACTTCGCATTTTGGCTCCGGCTGCTTTTTCCAGGCTATCGCTCATCAGCCTCATTCCATACAGGAAAAGTCCCAGACCTCCCATTAATCCAAGTATGATTTCTGTCATGAATTCTTTATCTCCTTGTTTTTTATAGAGAATCCGACTGTTTCTTCCGGAAGTATTCTTTTCCGTCCTCTGCATCTGCCAGAAGCCGGTCTTTCAGTGCTTCCAAAGAAGGAAATTTCCGCTCCGGGCGCAGGAATTTCTTGAAATCAACCCGGCATTCCTGTCCATATAAATCTTCTTTACAGTCAAAAAGATAGGTTTCAACTCCCACAAAGCTTTCTCCCACTGTGGGCTTACAACCTATATTGGTAATTCCATGATAAATTTTATTCTGAAAAGAGGAGCTTGTGACATATACCCCATTTGGAGGCAGGATCTTGCTTTTTGGAGGCACCAGATTTGTAGTAGGAAGAAGGAACTTATGCCCCATTCCCCGGCCATGGATTACCTTCCCTTCCACAAAATAATCAGCTCCCATCAGGGATGTGATCTTTTCCATATTTCCTTTTTTCAGTTCTTCTCTGATAAAGGTGCTGCTGATCTTGCGGCGGCCATCCATTTCTTTGGAAAGCACTTCCACTTCAAAGCCATAATGTTCTCCAAACTCCTTCAGAAGCTGTGGGTTTCCCTTTCGCTCAAATCCAAAGCGGTTATCCTCTCCCACTACCACATAGGAAGCACCCAGATCCCCCATCAGGATTTCTTTTATAAAATTCTCCGCCTTCATGTGACGGATCCTGTCATTCAGTCTGCACTCTACCAGCACATCGATTCCCATTTTTTCCAGAAGAGAGGCTCGCTCTTCACTGGTCAGGATCATATTGCTGGAAGCGTCAATAGCGAAAAGCACTGCCTGTTCGCCAAATGCTTTCCGCTCTTTTATTTTTTCCACCAGTTTCCTGTGTCCACGATGTATCCCGTCAAATTTTCCCATTGTAACTGCACAGTTGGTAAGCTTTGGAAACTCACCATCTATCTTCAGGTATTCCATAAATCTCTCCTGTCAAAACATTTTTACCGGATAATATTTTTTCTTCTTTTCGTCCCACTGAAAAATACCTGTAAAATTCCCATTGCTGGCATACATCCGCACCCAGCCTTCCTTATGCTGCTCATCCACCAGATTCTCAGATAAAGGATTTCCATTTTGAAGCAGTCTGTCCCCATAAGGATCTGCCTGGATTTTCGGATACTCTGCAAGTACATTTTCCACAGGATAGATCCACTTACAGACAGTCCCATCTGCCACAGCCTGTTCCACTTCACTTAAAGTATGGCTTTCTTCCAGCGAAAAACGTCCCACTCTGGTACGCAGAAGCTGTTCCATACATCCTCCACATCCAAGCTTCTGCCCTATATCATGGCAGAGGGTACGGATATACGTGCCTTTGCTGCAGGCAACCCGGATCCGGACAACCGGAAGCTGGATATCCAGCACCTCAATCTGATAAAAGCATACTGGTCTGGCTTTTCTTTCTACTGTTTTTCCCTCACGGGCAAGTTCATAAAGCTTTTTTCCATTTATTTTCAATGCTGAGTACATAGGTGGAATCTGCAGCTGTTCTCCTACAAAGCCTGCAATCGTTTCCCTTACCTGCTGTTCTGTTGCATTTACCGGCTTTTCTTCCAGCACTGTACCGGACATATCCTGGGTATCTGTGGTGATTCCTAAGCGCAGCACTGCTTCATAGGTTTTTTCTTTATCTGTGATCAGATCCACCAGCTTGGTGCCCTTTCCAAGGGCCACGGGAAGAACCCCCACCGCATCCGGATCCAGAGTCCCTGTATGTCCTATTTTTTTCATGTGAAGGATTCCACGAAGCTTGGCTACAACATCGTGTGAAGTGAATCCTTTTTCCTTTCTGATCACAATGATTCCCTGATATTCTGCCATTACTTTTCCTGTCCCTGAAGCTGTTTTTCGATCTGCTCTGAAATATTGTTGATCACGTCATACATAGAACCAGCAAGATCACAGCCAGCAGCTCTCACATGTCCGCCACCGCCGAAATAGGAAGCGATCTGACTTACATCCACAATACCGTTTGAACGCAGGGAAACCTTGAACATCTGGCTTTCATGCTCATAAATAAACATGGCAACCTCCACTCCTCTTGTAAGACGAAGCTGGCTTACGATTCCATCCAGGTCAGTAGGTTCTACACCATAAAATTCCATATCTCTTCGCTTCATATAACCTACAATGCATTTGCCTCCCAGAAGCATAATGCTCTCTGCCAGTACCCGGCCCATCACCTGATTCTGGATATAAGTTTTCTGATAGAAGGATTCGTCTATGATCCGGCTGAACTCCACTCCTTTTGCCATAAGTTCCCCTGCAATATGCATAGTCTGCGGTGAAGTGGAGGAATACTGAAATACGCCTGTATCGTGAATGATTCCGGTATATAAGGATGTAGCAATATCCAGATCGATCTTCTCATGATCCAGAAGGCCGTAAAGCACTTCGCTTGCTGAGCTTATCTCTCCATGAACATGGTTGATCTGTGCAAAACCCGGGTTGCTCACATGATGGTCAATGCATACAGTCTTTTTTGCATGCTCAAAATGCTCTCCGGCAACAGCCAGACGGTCTCTGGAGCTTACATCACAGGTGACAAAAAGATCGTATTCTTTTGGTTCCCCGGCTTCAAATTTCGCTTCCCCAATCTTTGCGATATATCCAAATACAGGCTTTGGCTTTTCCAGATAAATATCCACATGGATATCCGGATACCAGGTTCTGATATACTGATACAGTGCCATACAGGAACCAACACAATCTCCATCCGGGCGGACATGTCCGCCAATTCCCATGGTCTTTACCCCATCCAGGATTTCTTCGATTCTCTCCATTCCCTCACCTCATTATTCTTCTTCAGGATTTTCTTCTTCCTCAGTTACTTCTGTCTTCTCTTCACCAGAAGACTTGCTGATCACGTCATCGATCAGCTTTGACATATTTACACCATATTCAATGGACTCATCCAGAATAAAACGGATCTCCGGAGTATTCCGAAGGTTCAGGTTTCTGGCAAGCTCCCGGCGAATATAGCCTTCTGCATTTTTCAGACCGCGGATGGTGGACTGTTTTGCCTCATCGCTTCCCAGCACACTGATAAACGCTTTACAGGTTTTCAGATCCGGCGCAACTTCCACTGCCATCACAGATGTCATGGGATGAATGCGGGGATCTTTGATCTCCCCACGGATAATATTGCTCAGTTCCTTTTGAACCTCTGCATTGATCCTGGTGTTTTTGATACTGTTTTTTCTCATTTTTTGGTCTCTCCTATACAGGTACCCGCTCTTCGCTCATATATGTCCGTTCAAATAAAACCGGACAGATGTCCTCTAAAACAGCATATAAAGGAAAATTGGGAGCAATTTTTCTGCCCCCAACTGTCCTTTTCGCGATTACTACGCTTTTTGCTTTTGCAATCCTGCAGACATGCTCTGGGACATGTTGAAAAAGACTCTCGAGCCTGTTTCAAACACGCTCTAGCGTGGCACCTCAACCATAATATATGCTTCTACTTTATCTTCCTCTTTTACATCATTGAAATCCTGGAATACAAGACCACACTCATAGCCTGCACGGACTTCTTTGACATCATCTTTAAATCTCTTAAGGGAAGCCAGCTCTCCTTCGTAAATCTGATCTTCACCTCTTGAAATACGTACCTTACAGCCTCTCTGGAAAGTACCGTCAAGAACATAGCTTCCTGCAATGGTTCCAATACCGGAAGCCTTGAACAGCTGACGTACCTCTGCGTGACCGATGACTTTCTCCTCAAATACAGGATCCAGCATACCCTTCATGGCAGCTTCCACATCTTCGATTGCCTGATAGATGACTCTGTACAGACGAAGGTCTACGCCCTCCTGCTCTGCCAGCTGTTTTGCTGTGGCATCAGGACGAACGTTAAATCCAATGATGATAGCATTTGATGTAGCAGCAAGGCTGACATCAGACTCATTGATTGCACCAACGCCGCCATGGATCACTCTTACTACAACTTCCTCATTGGAAAGCTTTACAAGACTCTGTTTCACTGCTTCCACAGAACCCTGTACATCGGCTTTGACAATAAGAGGAAGCTCCTTAAGGTCACTTGCCTGGATCTGGTCAAACAGGTTATCCAGGGAAAGTTTACCCTTTGTTTCCTCAAGAAGACGATTCTTATTCTCGGAAACAAACGCTGCTGCAAAGTTCTTAGCCTCTTTATCATTTTCAAAAGACATGAGAACCTCACCTGCATTTGGCACATCGCCAAGTCCAAGGATCTCCACAGGAGTAGACGGGCCTGCCTGTTTTACACGGCGTCCCTTATCATCCATCATTGCACGTACTTTACCATTGCATGCTCCGGCTGCGATGAAATCTCCAACATGAAGGGTACCCTTCTGTACAAGGATAGTAGCAACCGGTCCTTTTCCTTTATCCAGCTGAGCCTCGATGACAAGACCTCTTGCAGCACGGTTCGGGTTTGCTTTCAGCTCAGAAACCTCTGCTGTTAAAAGGATCATCTCAAGAAGATCATCAATGCCTTCACCTGTCTTTGCAGATACCGGTACGAATGGTGTTGTTCCGCCCCAGTCCTCTGGGATCAGTTCATACTCGGAAAGTTCCTGTTTCACTCGCTCAATGTTTGCACTTGGCTTATCAATCTTGTTGATGGCAACAATGATCTCAACACCGGCTGCTTTTGCATGGCTGATCGCCTCTACAGTCTGCGGCATAACGCCATCGTCTGCTGCAACTACGAGAACTGCAATATCTGTGGAGTTTGCTCCACGCATACGCATGGCAGTAAAAGCCTCATGTCCTGGTGTATCCAGGAAGGTGATCTTCTGGCCATTGATATCAACTACATAAGCACCAATGTGCTGAGTAATTCCACCAGCCTCACCTCTTGTTACATTTGTCTTACGGATGGCATCCAAAAGAGAAGTTTTACCATGGTCAACGTGTCCCATAACACAGACAACCGGTGGTCTTGAAACCATTGTGGACTCATCTTCCTCTTCCTCTTTCAGAAGTTCCTCAATTACATCTACTTTTTCTTCTTTTTCTGCAATAATGTCAAATCCAAGTGCGATTTCCTCAGCCTGCTCAAAGTCGATCTCATGGTTTACTGTTACCATCTGGCCTTCCATAAACAGCTTCTTAACAATTGCAGACGGCTGCATCTTCATAGCCTCAGCAAGCTCGCGGATGGTAAGCTTCTCAGGAATTGTGATCTCCTTGATCTCCGGTTTCTTCTCTTCCTGCTTCTGCTGTGGAGCCGGTTTCTGAAGAGCTTTCGGGATTCTGGACATCTGATTTCTGCCGCCCTGGTTTGGTCTGTGTCCGCCGCCTGAGGTCTTATCAAACTCTTTTTTCTTATTCTTATTTTCTCTGTCACGCTCACGCTTGCTGTCCTTGGATGTCTTGGTCAGCTCCGGTGTAAACATTGCATCAGATCCACCGCTGCTTCTTCTTGCACCGCCGGAGCGCTGTCCCTGGTGATTCTGTCCGCCAAAGCGTCCCTCATTGCGGTTGTCACCGTCTTTTCCTGCGAAACGTCCCTGGCCGCCCTGTGGTCTTCCCTGACCAAATCTGCCGCCATTTCCGTTTCCGTTTCGATTGTCACGGCCTTCGCCCTGACGGAATCCACGGTTGCTTCCATCACCCTGACGTGGTCCTCTGTTCTGGGAATCTCCCTGTCTTGCAGGTCTTCCCTGGCCATCACCGTTTCTGTTTCCACGGAATCCACCCTGGCCGCTATTTCCCTGAGGTCTTCCCTGGCCAAATCTGCCGCCATTTCCATTTCTGTCACCGCGGTTATTATCACGGCCCTCTCCCTGGCGGAAGTTACGGTTATCTCTTGGTCCGTTATTTCTGTTGTCTGCGCCTGTATTATTCCCCTGGCGCTGTGGATTTTCCTGTCTTGGCTGCTGTCCAGCTGGCTTTGCTGTCTGTGGCTTTACTGGTGCTTCTGCCTTTACTGCCGGTGCTGCCTGTGGCTTTGCCGGTGCTTCTGTCTTTGCTGCCGGCGCTGCCTGTGGCTTTGCCGGTGCCTCTGCCTTTGCTGCCGGTGCTGCCTGTGGCTTTGCCGGTGCCTCTGCCTTTGCTGCCGGTGCTGCCTGTGGCTTTGCTGGTGCCTCTGCCTTTGCTGCCGGTGCTGCCTGTGGCTTTGCCGGTGCCTCTGCCTTTGCTGCCGGTGCTGCCTGTGG
>CAKRRX010000083.1 GCA_934394595.1 uncultured Blautia sp.
AGGAGCTCCTTCCTGACAGAATTTCGGGAGATACAAAAGACCGATTAACTTTATCTGATAAAAAAGCCAGCTATATCTCTCTTTGTCACAGATGCTCTATAACTGACTTTCTTATCTTAATTGTATTTCTTATAAAATATAGAATGCAGTACTCCCAAAGCTTTTTATTTTTTTCTCAGTATAACAAATTTACTGCTTTTTCACTGATTTTTGCAAAATCCACAACTTTTCCGGCAGAATCCGCAAAAAGTGATTATCTGATTATTTCTCCAGGAACAGTGCGAACGGTCCCATGCTTCTGTATTCAGCCTTCAGTACCAGATCCGGAAGTACATTGTCTTCTTCCTTGTCCTCATCCGGAACTTCCCAGAAGTTCTCCTGGTCTGCATCTTCTGTGCTTACTGCAGTGCTGTCTGCTTTTGCAGCGGTCTGCTCTGCTACAGCAGTTGTCTCTGTGGTATCCGCATCAGCTGTCTCTGTAGTATCTGCATCAGCTACCTCTGTAGTATCCTCAGCTGCTTCTTCCTCTGCAAATGCGAAGCTGATCTCCGGCTCATAGATGTATTCTTCTTCTCCTGTGATAGGATTTACCTGTAAGATAACGCTTCCCGGGATGGTGAATGGCTCAAGCTCTGCCAGAAGGGACGGGTCTGCCTTTGCAGCTTCTACGTCAAATTCCGGATAAGCTTCTTTTACAAGGCGCTCCCAATCTACGTCATTGAGGTCACGTCTTGCTTCTGCTTCCAGGGTGCCATCCATGTCATAGAGATAATCTTCCTGGCCCTGCTTGATGGCAAGATCTGCAAATCCCATAGCGGAATTGTAATTTGCCACTGTGATCTCTACATCATTTTCCTCTTTGTCCTTGATTGTAACAGTCTCCGGTACTGTCTCGTTCTCTTCTTTCAGAACATCCAGTACATCGGAAAGCTCGATATCTTTTTTCTCCTCTGCGAACTTGGTAACCAGCTCTTTGGCTTTTTCGCTTTCGTACTTATCCGGGTCTGTGTCTCTTACTACTACCGGAACCTTCTTCAGAAGGGCGATCGGTCCAAGTGTCGGGAAGGTAGCTGTGATCTCGCCGGTAACCGGATCGAATTCTTCGATTGGCATGAAGTATACTTTACCTGTGGTAGCGTCTACCTGCATGAGTAGCAGATCCTCTTTCTTCATTTCTTTGGCTGCTTCTACTGTGATCTTCGCTTTGATCTGGCCGTTGGAAGCGTAGCTTACGTTATTTCCTTCTTTGATCACCAGATCTACAAATGGAGTAAGCTGCTCATAAAGTGTAGGATTTACTTTATTTCCAAAAATATCCTTGAATTCTGCTTTTGTGTCCAGGCCAAGTCTGGTAAGGATTTCTTTGATGGTGGCTACTGTATTGTCATCATTTGCCCATGTTACAGTGTCTGCTACGGTCTTATCAGCATATGCGGACGGATCTGCATTCTGGACTGCCAGCTGCTGGCTGCCAGTCAGGGTACCGCTGACTACCTGTGGGTTCTCCGGGATGATCTGTGAGATACTTGGTGCTGCCCATACGTTCATTGCCATGCTAAGTGTAAGAGCTGCCAGAAGAGCTGCTGCTGCTTTTCGTTTCATTGTGGTTCCCTCCTTGATTGCTTTATGCTTCTTCATAGAATAACTTTATGATTTCCTCCTGCAATGCATCCTCATCCGGGATGAACTCATCGTGAAGCTCACCCTGTTGATCCTGTCCTGCCAGCTGATCGTAGTTCTCATCTGAAAATTCAAGATCCTGGATAAGGGAAACAAGGTCAAGGTATTTGTTGCGTGTGATGCTTGTCTGGAGATAATCTTCCATGTTGCTTAAATCTGTCCACTTGTCCTCCAAATCACCGGTGGACATTTTTCTTAATTTATTGATATAGGCAGTGGCGTATGCTTTCTGCCTCTGGAGTCGTCCTTCATTACTGAAATCTTCGTCTGTGTCCCTGTAGCGGAGATAGGTCTCTATATTACTGTCATCCAGTGTAATGGTACTGCCCTCTGCCATTTCCGGATACCTGGCTTCCAGATCACTGTTGGGCACGGTGAGGGTAACTCCACCGATCAGGTCATTGATGTATGGCATGGATGCCTGACTGGTGACAATATAATCTGCAATGGGAATGCCTCCAAGTAACAGGGATACTGCTTCCCGAAGGTTCTCACAGCTTACCTTTCCCCCATCTCCATAGGAGTAGGCGTATCCGATATGTGATGTATACAGACCGTTGTCATTTCCATTCAGGGAATAACGGCGGATCTGGGTCATGGTGTCTCGGTTGATAGACAGAACGCTGATCTTACGGCTCTGCTTGTCAAATACCACTACTGCAATGGTGTCTGCCCGGCCTTTATTCCCATATTGCTTGCTGGACTTCAGGATTCCCTCTTCGTCGATCCCTGCGTACAGGATGGTCTTCACAAGGGAATTGTAGCGGTATTTCTTACCTTTGTAGGTAAACTCCCGGAAACCGTTTCCCACATCATGGGAATTGCCGGCCCGGATCTGCATGGATGCCTGCTTCTGCTGATTCCGGTATGCAAGAAGCCCAAGTGCCGCTGCTGCCGCAACACAGATAACTGCGGTAACTGCCGCCCTTTTCTTATGGTGCATCAGCCAGTGACGGATCCGTCTGTGTAATGGCTTTTTTCTTCTGTGGTGATGGGAATGATGCCGGTTATTTCCGGCGCTTGTGTTTGCGCTTCTTTCCACTGCTCTCACCCTGGCTTTCTTCATTTTCGCCGTCCTGGCCATAGCCATAGTAGCCATTTCCATAGCCATAGCCATAGTGGCCGTAATGGCCATATTTACCATAACCATATCCGTAGCGGCCATTGCCTGCGCCTGCTTTATTCAGCACGACGCCAAGGACCTTGATTCCGGCATACTGGAGCTGGCTGCAGGCTTTCTCTGCCTGGGCACGCTCTGTGCTGCCGCTCTCTACTACCAGAATGGTTCCGTCGCACTGCTTGGCTACCAGAAGTCCGTCTACTACCAGGTTCACCGGCGGTGTATCCAATATAATATAGTCATACTGATGTCTTGCAAAGGACATCAGCTCTTCAAACAATTCTCCTGAGATCAGTTCACTGGGATTGGGAGCTACTGCTCCGGCAAATATGATATCCATCCATCTGTCATCTGTGCCAAAAACGATCTCTTCTCTTCTGCATTTACCGCAGAGGTAATCGCTGAGGCCTTTGTGTTCTCCTGTGATCTCATATCTGGTCTGGGTAAGGGAATTACGGATATCGCAGTCCAGGTAGAGTACCTTTTTCTCAAGGCCTGCCATACTTTTTGCCAGGCGAAAGGCGATGGAGGACTTACCTTCATTGGCTCTTGCGCTGGTAACGGCGATGGCTTTCAGCTTGTAGCCGCTCATCTGTATATTTCCACGGAGAATATTGATCGCCTCATTTGCACGGAAGGGGATCTCCTTCAGAACGGGCTTCACAATCTCTTTGGGTCTTCCCATCGTGGGTTCATCCAGGCTGGCATTATTCATCAGATCCTGGAACAGTGCCTGTACTCTGTTATCTTTTTCCATTTCAGTCTTTTCCTTCGTCAAAATATGGTATTACTGCCAATACAGGCATCTGCAGGTATTTGTTGATGTCGTCTTCGGTCTTCAGTGTGGTATCCATCAGGAATCTGACGCATACAAGCGCACACATGAGAACAAAACCGGCCAGGGCTCCTTTGATCAGATAGCCGAATAATCCCGGGGTAGTCTCTATAACGGAATCAGCTTCTGAATAGTCAATAACGGAGGGCTCTCCGGTTCCGATAACCTGATAAATACGGTGGATTCCGGTGTTCATCAGGGAATTGGCAATATTTCTGGCAAGATCGGCATCTCCACAATTAACCGTAATGGTGACAATGTGGGTGTCGTCTGTGTTGGTCACAGTTACCAGCTTGGACAGCTGGGTGTAGGTCATGTCCAGCTCCTGATCGTCGATAACTTCCTTCAGGACGCTGCGGCTCTTCAAAATCTTGGCATAGTCCTGGGTAAGTGCGGAACTCAGCTGCATGTCTGCGAATGTGATCACGGAATTGGTATTGGTAATAAAGATAGAAGCGTCTGCCTGATAGGAGGGCTTCACTAAAAAGCGGTGATATGCTCCGAATATAAGAGCGCCTATCACAATGGCCAATGTCAGCATTTTCCAGCTGCCAAGCAGGGCAAATGCAAGCTCTTTCAAATCAATTACGTCTTCTGCCTGGGCGGGAGCTGCCGCCACTGCTGTCTTCTTCTGCGTTTCTCGTTCTTTTTCCATATGGCTCCTTGAATGGTTTTCTCTTTGTGTATCCACTGTTTTTAATTTTAACTACACTTTTTTATAGTTTAATAGTGTATACATTTTTTGTCAATATCATAGAGTGTTAATTTTTTAGGAAATATTTCTTTTTTATGAATCATTTTTCACGAATGCAAATATTTTTCCAGTTCTTCCACAACCTCATATACCCTTGTTGCTGGTATCATTTTAGACGGCGCCGTTATACCTTGATCCATAAATTTTTTATATTGTATTTTAGCCCTTCTTTTTGCTTCTTGCAAAGAACCAAGGCTTGTTACCACCTCAAATAAATCCTCACGAGTCTTTGAATAATCAAAATATTCATTTAACTTTTTTATATAAGCCTTTCTTCCATTTAAATATAGAGGCTCAGTTTTTACGCCCTCACTCACAATTAAAGTATAAGGCGGCAACTGATATTTTGTATTCATCTTGCTTTGTTTTTGTTTCATTTTTTCAGCAATTTTAATCTGATCACTATGTTTCTTTGGTTTTAGTGACATTCAATCTCCTCCCAGTTTTGGATTTTATGCATATATGGATCTGCACCATAGCGACCTTCTAAATATTGTTTATTATAATTTTCATCATTTCTAGGTTTGTCACCGTTTTCTTTTCTGAAATCAACTAAAGAATATAATACCGACTCATCATATGCATTTATCGCCGAAAACCAAATTTCATCCCTTCTAAAAATCTTATTATTCATAGTTGTTAAATCATGTGACGTAAACAATAATTGCGCCCCTTTGGTATTAAGCTTGGGATTCGTAAACATCTCGATGATTCTTTGTAATAATACTGGGTGTAATTTAGCATCTAATTCGTCAATCACTAATAAATTACCACTTTTTATTACATTCAAAATAACCGGCAAAATACTGAAAACTTTCCTAGTTCCACTTGACTCCTCTTCAAATTTCAATTCTTTTTGACTTCCATTTTCCAAGATATGCTTTGTATAAACATTTTTCACCTTTCCATCTTCAGCATATTCGATATTTATATCACAAATATCTATCCCCATTGAATTCAATATATTTAATATTTGCTTTTTATTTCGATCTAACGCCGAAACTAAAATTCTTCTATCTTGTGCTGGTTTGTCAAAATCCACTATCTGTATACGTAAAAAAAACTTAATCACTTCATCAATAACATCAATATTTTTAAACATAGAAATATACGAGATAATCGGCAGAGATTCATTGATTTGCTCTATATCAATGGACTGTACTCTTTCATCCAGATATATTTCTTCTCTATCTCGTTCAAAAATTGAACACACCTCACCAGTTTCTAAGTTTTCAAAAAATAAATTTTCTTCACATATTATGTTTTTCAAAAGAGAAATTTCGTATCTGTACTTGTGATTTTCCAAAGAAAATAAAATTGAAAATTCTGTAGGTTCATTACTGCATCTGGAATCCCATTTATAATATTCATCTCCGATGGTTATTGGCTTAATTGTATCTTGAAGTTCTTCTATTGATAATAATGCCAGCTTCTCATTTTTACTTTTCATAAATGCCATCTGTATCAATGGTTCAATTATAATATTTCTTAATGCTAATAATGCAAATAATACGCTACTTTTGCCACCCCCATTAGGTCCATATATGGCACAAACTGGCAACAATTCTATCTTATCCGCCTTTTGAGTTATAAGTGACTCTTTAAATTCACCTATTGGCTTTGCAGTAAAATCAATTCCTGCACCTGTCTTATAAGATCTAAAGTTTTTAAAATTAAATTCATATATCATGGCATTACCTCCCTGAGATTTTTTCTCACGTTTATTATATATCATATTTTTGTTTTTCATTCAATATGTTGTGAGAAAAAATCTCATAGGCGATTCACTCCCATCCATTTTCCGCCGCTTCCCGTTCTTCTTGCGCTTCTGAACGGTAGATCCGGGACAGGCTGTAATAGATAGAAGCTGTTTTGGGGTATCTGACGCTGAAACAGTCAGCATTTTCCTGGTATTTGCGGGCAAGCTGCAGTTCTCCTGTTCCGGCAGATGCGCCGTGTATCCCCCTCATATTATATATTTCTCCTTTGTAACTTCTAAGCATTTCGTCATCGGCAATTTCTTCGATCACAGTTCGCACAGCTTCACATGGTTTATAGCCGTCTTTGCCCTTTGGGGAAAATGCCAGTAAACGCCCCAGAAGCTTGCCAAATAATTTTCCCTGCCGATTTGTTTCCAAAATCTCCTGAAATTCACGACTCCAGTTTCTGAAAGTGTCCTCGTCCACTTCCCCATTTTGTTCCCCGGGACAGAATTTTGCTTTCTCATATAATTCATAAAGATTCTGGTAATAATTCTTCTGCGTCTCTGTTTGCACTGTCTCTGGTTGCACTGTCTCTGGTTCCCCTTCTTTCACAAAGAGAATGGAGATCATTTCCCCGAAGATTTCCGGAGATTCCTTCATCCACTTCTGGGAGCATTTCATATCATTCCAGTCCAGCAGCTGCCCGAAATAGAATTCGATTTCCATCAGCTTCCTGCTTTTTTGTGGATCTGACAAATATGCCGCCTGCAATGGCTCCAAAAGATTTTTCACATCATAACCAAGCGTAGAGCGGTTCTCACCTAATGGCATGTTCACAATGCCACTCATGTAATGATAAAGCTTTTCCACTTCCAGCTGTATGCTCTCATTGGTATTATTCAGCAATCTGAGATAAACCTCCAGGGTCCCGTATCTGGCGCATTCCTTTAATGCCCATTCTTCTTTTCCTGGAAAATATACCTGATAAGAACTCCAGAACGCTTTTTTCACAGCTTCTTCTGCATAGGTGATCTGTGGAATTTCCTTTGTTTTCCAGACCTGTGCATCATAAAAACGCAGCTTGCATTCCTCTGTGCTGTTTTCTGTTTTCATAAGGTCAAGAATCCTCGTAAAATCCGGTGTCTGGGACGGCTCCATGCTGCGGTAATAATCCACTGCCATTTTTCCACCGGGCTGCACCTGAAGAAGCATCTGAAGCACTTTTTCCTGATATTTGCCCTGCTTCCAGTATTTTGCCAGATAAGTGCCCAGGCTGCTTCCAGGATCACGGGAACAGATTTCAGCCAGCTTTTTCAGATCCAGCTTCTTTTCCTGAAATTCCAGGAGCTGTTTTTTTATCCAAGTTTCAGCTTTTTCCTTGTTTTTCTCTCTTTCGCCTTCTGTGTCAAAAGGAACCGGATGCAGCAGAAGTACTGCTATTTCTCCATCGAAAAGATGGGCGTAATCGTATTCCGGAATGGTTAGCTTTATGTCTTTCAGCAATTTTTCATAAACACAGATCTGATTCTCATCTATAGCCCATTCTGCGGAGGCAAAATAACGCTGTCGGTAGATCAGTCTGCGTATAGCATTTTTGACCTGAAACAATTCGTCATCTTCCATTTGTGCTGATTCATAGGCAAATTGCTGCAAAATCCGAAACTGATCCTGCCCTGGCAATTCTCCCATATTTTCCAGCAGCTGGATCCAACGTTCTACCTTAAATTCCATATGCTTCAGCAAAATCTCTACATATCCGGAAGCAGTATTTTTCATTTCCTGGATGGTTACTTCTGTTTCTTCCACATATTCCCGGTAAACCGGGTGTGGAAATCCACTTACTACGCTGCTGTTCCGCCCCGGAAGCTGGTTACAGATCCGGTTCCAGGCTTTTTCATTATATTGAAAGGCTTTTTCTGCCATGGCAGCTTTTTCCTCGGGTGTGCGAAGAGCTGTGGTGTTGTGCCAGATACAGAACACCTTGTCAAAAATATTTTTCAGATTGCTTTCCTGTGCCTTGCATCTGTTATCCAGACAGAAAAACCATGTAAGTATCTCTGACGCGTATTCTTTTTGCATCAGGAAGGTCTCTGCCCCGCACAAAATGTTCATATTGTCATGTCTTGCCATGAGATAATCCCCGGAAGGGGCTTCAAACAGCTCCAGCATTCCTGTGGAAGCATCCAGCTCTGACTGCATTCTTTTCAGGGTTTCTTTTGGGGAAATCTCGCAAAATTCGCTCCAGAAGCTGGATATATATTTCCATTTTTCCACGCTGTCTACATTTTCCAGTATTTTTCTGACTACATCGTCCAGCTCCTGCTGACTGTTTTCTTTGTTACAATAGCAGGTTTTTATAAGAAGGGTTTTCAGCATTCCATTTCTTACATTTCCTGACCAGAACAGGGTTTCCCCGTTCATCTGTGCCATAATTCTTTCTTCTGTTGTTTCATAGGAAAAAAGTGCCTCGGCCTCATTTAACACTTCCTGAAAGCATTGGAGAAATCTTTTCCAGATGGGATCGTCTGTCTCCAGTTTTATATAATCCCAGGTGTTTTCCACGTTGGACAGATAATAGGTCTTTTTTTGATGCCTTTTTACTACATATATAAATGGGTCCTCGTCCTGGGTGTAGGGCTTCAGGGTGTCCATGAATTCCTCATAGCGCAGATTACTTAGAGTCTCTACCAGAGTCTGATCGCCTTGTGCATCTGTCCATTGTCCAAGTAAAAGGCAGGTTTTCTTTATGGCATCCGGCAGTTTTTTCAGCCAGCCGGGCTTTTTACAGTACAGGCCATTGAAAATCTTCTTTTTCATGGGAAAGTACAGGCCATGGGTTTCTGATACCAGTCTGCTGGCTGCTCCTATGTTCATTCCGCAGTGTTCCAGTGCTTTTGCGATATTCCAGCGAAGCCTGGGGCGAAGCTCCAGCACAGGCCCCGGCACCGGCAGGTCTTCTGTGATCACAAATATGTTGGTGTTTCCCGGTATGGCGACAATTTCATCGGAGCGAAACCATGGAATGTATACATTTTGACTGGCACCTATCTGCAAAAGCTTTTCCCAGTCATTCTCACTTTTTACCACGAAAATGGTCCGCTCTTCCTGTAAGCGCCACAGTTCATTCAGGATACTGTAAATGGCTTCTTCCTGGCAGCGTGCTTTTACATACAGCCGTTCCTGCTCCCGTTGCTGCTGAAATATTTCTTGAAAATTTTCATCATCTATGAAGAAAAATTCTATGCCAATTCTTGGGGAAAGAGTGCTGCGTTTTAGCTTGATATCCATTTCATCGGCGGAATAGATTTCGATTTCCTGTTTTCGGTACAGGGCAAGCTCTTTTTCCATTTTGTTGATTTTGGCCAGGATTTTCTCTGAGGATGCTTTTTGCTCTTCCCGCCAGTCCTGCTGGAAATAGCGGTCGTATTTCTCCGGTGCTATGGCAGGGAGCTGTTCCAGGATCACACATAGAATTGCGTTTGCGTAGGAAATGGCGGTTTCATGCGGAATTTCATAAGCTTCCATCTGCTCTAACAGTGCGCCAAGGAGCTGTTTTTTCAACTGATAGCCGGATTCGGCACGCATATTTTGGGCCAGCTTATCCATGTTTGTCTTAGAAAGTATTTCTGACAGGTCTTCGTATATGTGCTCTGCCGCACTTTGCTCCTGTCTTATAAAAAACTCACCGGTGTTTACAAAAAGCTTTTTCCAGGCGGTTTTATCTTTGCTCTTTTTGATAACGGCTTCTGTGGCATTGACCAGCAGATTTTCGCCGTTGCTCTGAATGAGATTTTTCAGAATTTCTTCCATCATGGCTGGCTGCTCCTTTTGGGGGTGTGCGCTTGCTTACGCTTTACACAGATCTTTTACCACTTCGCCGGCAATGATCAGCCCTGCTACAGAGGGAACGAATGCCACACTTCCGGGGATATCGCGGCGCTCTGTACATTTGTGCGCTGCTCCCGGAGGGCAGATGCAGTGAGTACGGCAGCTGATGGACATATCTTCTATTGGCCTTGTGGGGATTTCCTCTGAGTAAACCACTTTCAGCTTGCGGACGCCTCTTTTTTTCAGCTCACGGCGCATTACTTTTGCCAGAGGGCAGACCTTGGTCTTGTAGATGTCTGCTACCTTGAACTGGCTGGCATCCAGCTTATTGCCGGCGCCCATGCTGCTGATAATGGGGACGCCTTTTTCTTTGGCTTTCATGACCAGGGAAATTTTGGCAGTAACCGTATCTACTGCATCTACAATGTAATCGTACTCTTCAAATGGAAAATCATCGGCATTTTCCGGAAGGAAGAAGCACTTGTGTGTCTCAACTTTCACATTTGGATTGATTTCCAGCATGCGCTCTTTCATCACGTCTGTCTTATATTTTCCAACGGTCTTGCGGGTGGCAATGATCTGACGGTTCAGATTGGTAAGGCATACTTTGTCATCGTCTATGAGATCAAATGCGCCTACACCACTTCGCACCAGCGCCTCGCACACGTATCCGCCAACACCGCCGATTCCAAATACAGCGACTCTGGCATCAGCCAGCTTTTTCATTCCTTCCTCGCCCAGAAGCAGCTGGGTTCTTGAAAACTGATTTAACATATTTTTTCTATTCTCCTCGTATATTTTAATCTACAAGCTAGTACAGCGAAAATTAAGTATCTGCTATATTGACGCAGAATGATTTTCTCATATGCAAGGCGGAGGAATGAGG
>CAKRRX010000084.1 GCA_934394595.1 uncultured Blautia sp.
ATGCAGATGTTAATCTGTTGGGAACCGGTTACGAGGAATGGCTGGCAAGTATTGAGAGAATCGGAACCCTTGGAGTGTACAGTACAGATGTGCTTGATGATCTGGATGAGATCACCGGCTGTACAGAACATAAGGAACTGGGAGAAAGTGAAGACGGAAAATTCAAATATTATCTCAGCCTGAATAAAGATGCAGAGTCTGAACTGACTGATATGCTGGAAGCAATTGATGTAACACTCACAGAGATGACACCGTTCAATGGTCGCCAGTCAGCATTTGATATCCCGGCAGATGCTACCAGTGATTCTGCCAATGTGGGAACTTTTGAAACCACAGATATTGATGGAAATGCTTACACAGAAAGTGTATTTGGCGACTATGACCTGACTTTGGTAAATGCTTTTACTACCTGGTGTTCCCCATGTGTAAACGAAATGCCTGAACTGGAAGAACTTTATCAGGAGATGAAAGACCAGGGGGTAGGCGTAGTAGGAATGGTTGTTGACTCCGTAGACGCAGATGGAAACGCAGATGAAGATGTGGTGAAAAAAGCCCAGACTCTGAAAGAAAAAACGGGAGTTACTTATCCTCTTCTTATCCCGGACAAGGGAAATTTAAATGGACGGATCAGTGGACTGCAGTCCTTCCCGGAATCTTTCTTTGTGGATAAAAAAGGAAATATTGTGGGAGAAGCAATCCTCGGAAGCAATAATCTGGAAGGCTGGAAGGAAGCTGTAGAAAAACAGCTGGAAGAGATTAAAGCAGGTAAGTAAGTGATGAAAATAAAGCAGTGTATGAAAAAAATGACTGATACGAAATGGACCGGAATCCTTCTGGCAGCGGTAGGAATTCTGATGATGGTATTTGGAATCTACCGGGGAGAGATGGAGGTAGTCCTGACAAAGGCTGTAAATATCTGTATGGAGTGTATTGGAATTGGATAAAAAAATGAATATAAAAAACTGGCCCAGACACACCATACAGGCTTTATGGGCAGCTCTTACAAACTCCCATGTGTCTGGCTTTGTAACCGGAAAAATTTATACCGGGAAATTGAAAAATGCCTGTGTGCCAGGATTAAACTGCTATTCCTGCCCTGGTGCCACAGGCGCCTGTCCCATTGGATCACTGCAGGCGGTGGTAGGAAGCTGGAACTTCAAATTTGCTTATTATGTAGTAGGATTCCTGATTTTTGTAGGGGCACTTCTGGGAAGACTGGTGTGTGGATTTTTGTGTCCCTTTGGCCTGATCCAGGATCTGCTGAACAAAATTCCATTTCCCAAAAAGATCCGTACTTTTTGCGGAGATAAGCTGCTGCGGAAGTTGAAATATGTGATCTTTCTGGTGTTTGTGATCCTGTTGCCACTGTTTCTTACAGACATTATGGGACAGGGAGCCCCTTATTTCTGCAAGCTGATCTGCCCGGCAGGTACACTGGAGGGGGGACTTCCCCTTGTACTTCTGAATAAGGGAATGAGAAGTGCTATAGGCTGGCTGTACATATGGAAAAATGCGATCCTTATAGTGACGATCGTGCTGTCCATTCTGATCTATCGTCCATTCTGCAAATATATCTGTCCACTGGGTGCATTTTATTCTTTGTTTAATAAAGTGTCCATTTACCGGTATCGTGTGGATATGGAGAAGTGTATTCACTGTGGGAAATGTGCAAAAGTATGTCAGATGGAAGTAAATCCTGTGGAAAACCCCAACAGCTGTGAATGTATCCGTTGTGGCCGCTGTAAGCAGGCATGTCCGGTTCAAGCTATAAAAAGTGGAGTTGGGAGAAAATAACAGATCAAAGTGTGTTTCAAACATGCTGTGAGGTCACCGTGTTTACGGGATGATAAAATGCTTTGTTGCGAGAGTATTTTGTCAGAACGTGGACACGGTGATTTTTTTTGCACAAATTGGAAACGGTTTTCATATTGACTTTGCCAAAACATGTGCTATAATATGAAAATGATTTTCAAATTGGAGGCATGATTATGAGTGAAAAGGCACAGTACCGTACCAGGCAGATTACGGAACTGGAGAATTATCTTTGCTCTATGGAAGGAAAGCATGTTACGGTTCATGATATCTGTATTCATTTTAAAGAACAGGGAATTTCCATCGGAACCACTACTGTATACAGACAGCTGGATCGAATGGTAGAGCAGGGGCTTGTGGCGAAATACACCGTAGATGGCACCAGCAGTGCATGCTTTGAATATCTTGGACATGAGGAGCATTGCCATAAGCATGTGTGCTTTCATTGCAAATGTGAGAAATGTGGGAAAGTGATTCACCTGGAATGTGAAGAAATGACACATCTGGGGAAGCATATGCTGGATGACCATGGATTTCAGTGGGATTTTACAAGGACTGTATTCTACGGGATCTGCCAGCAATGCAGAGAAAAATAAAGAGGTTTATTATGAAAAAAGGAAAAAATAAATTCAGAAAATTGCTGTTTTCGGTATTTTTCGTCGGAATAGCAGTTTTTCTTTCTTCATGTGGCAGGACATCGGCAGATGGAGTGAATGCAGATGATGAGCAGAATGGTCAGAAGAAGCTTCAGGTGGTGGCCACAATTTTTCCGGAATATGACTGGGTAAGGGAGATCCTGGGAGAACAGGCAGACAATGTGGAGCTTACCATTCTTCTGGCAAATGGAGTGGACATGCACAGTTTCCAGCCTACTATGTCAGATATTCTGAAGGTATCTACCTGCGATGTTTTTATTTATGTAGGCGGTGAATCAGATGCCTGGGTTGCAGATGCGCTGAAAGGAGCCGGAAATCCGGACCGGACAGCGATCAATCTGATGGAAGTGCTGGGAGACCGGGCAAAAGAGGAAGAAGTGGTTGAGGGAATGCAGGAAGAGGATGGGCATGACGGCCATGATCATGAAGAGCAGGAAGAACTGGAATATGACGAGCATGTGTGGCTTTCCCTGAGAAATACCCAGGTGTTCTGCGATGCAATTTCAGAGGCTTTGCAGGCAGCAGATCCGGAGAATGCGAAGCTGTACCAGGAGAATACCACAGCCTATAAAGAGAAGCTGGCTGCTCTTGACCGGGAATACCAGGCGGCAGTTGATCAGTCAGAATCTAAAACCCTGCTTTTTGCAGACCGTTTTCCATTCCGTTATCTTACCGATGACTATAACCTGACTTATTATGCGGCGTTTACCGGCTGCTCCGCAGAGACAGATGCCAGCTTTGAAACCATTACATTTCTGGCCGGGAAGCTGGATGAGCTGAAGCTTCCGGTAGTTTTTACCATTGAGAATTCAGATGGAAAAGTGGCAAAAGCCGTGGTTGAAAATACAAATACCAGAGATCAGAAGATTCTTACCCTGAATTCCATGCAATCCGTCACATCAGATGAGATAAATGCAGGGACGACTTATCTGTCCATTATGAAAGAGAACCTGAAGACTCTGAAGGAGGCATTATGAAACTGATAACCTGTAACGACCTGACCTTGGGCTATGAGGGAAAAGCAATTCTCTCAGGGCTGAATTTTACTGTAAATTCCGGTGATTATCTTTGCATTGTAGGGGAAAACGGTTCCGGAAAATCCACTCTGATGAAGACACTTCTTCATTTACAGCCTCCGATGTCCGGCGAGATCGTAATGGGAGATGGCCTGAAAATAAATGAGATTGGTTATCTTCCCCAGCAGACGGCACTTCAGCGGGATTTTCCGGCTTCTGTGGAGGAAATCGTGATGTCCGGTTTCCTGGGACGGATGGGACTGAGGCCTTTTTATAACAAAGCGGAGAAAAAAGAAGCTCATGAACTGATGGAAAAGACGAGAATCACAGATCTGGCAGGACGTTGCTACAGGGAACTGTCAGGTGGGCAGCAGCAAAGAGTGCTTTTGACCAGGGCTCTTTGTGCCACCAGAAAGATACTGCTTCTGGATGAGCCTGTTTCCGGGCTGGATCCGGTGGCTGCTGCTGACATGTATCAGATCATCGATCAGCTGAATAAGGAAGATAAGGTTACGATCATCATGATTTCTCACGATATCAGCGAAGTGGCGACCTATGCCAGTCATGTGCTTCATATCGGCCAGAAGATTTTCTTTGGAACAAAAGAAGAATATCTGAACAGCAAAATTGGAAAGCAGCTTGTAGATGCAAAAGAGGAGGAAAAAGCATGAACGGGATTTTTGAAAAACTGGCATTTTATTTCCAGTATCCATTTGTGTGGTATGCTCTCATCGTGGGAGTGCTGATCGCACTTTGCTCTTCTTTGCTTGGGGTGACACTGGTGCTGAAGCGATTTTCCTTTATCGGGGATGGACTTTCCCATGTAGCATTTGGAGCTATGGCGATCGCATCTGTGCTGAATTTCAGCAACAATATGCTGTTTGTCATGCCAGTGACTGTAATCTGTGCAGTGCTTCTTCTTAACACCGGACAGAGCACCAAGATCAAGGGGGATGCAGCAATCGCCATGATATCTGTAGGGGCTCTGGCTGTGGGCTATCTGCTTATGAATGTGTTTTCCACAGGGGCTAATATTTCAGGGGATGTGTGCAGCAGTTTGTTTGGCTCCACCTCCATTTTGACGCTGACCACAGGGGAAGTGTGGCTGTGTGTGATCGTTTCTATTATTGTGGTAATGCTGTTTGTTGTTTTTTACCATAAGATTTTTGCCGTTACTTTTGATGAAAATTTTGCAAAAGCCACAGGGACACAGACAGATGTATATAATCTTCTGATTGCCGTGATCACGGCGGTGATCATTGTACTGGCTATGAATTTAGTTGGTTCTCTGCTGATCTCTGCGCTGATCATTTTTCCTGCGCTTTCTGCTATGCGGATATATAAGCGTTTCAGTGCGGTGATCATCTGCTCTGCGATTTTGTCAGTTGTGTGTGCCTTTCTTGGGATTATCATTTCCATCCTGGGAGGAACCCCGGTTGGATCTACTATCGTGGCGGTGGATATTGTGGCCTTTCTGGTGACAAGTCTGGTTGGAAAGCTGATATGATTTTACAAAAAGATCTTGCTGGAAATAGATGTGCGTAAAAAGGGCAGAACTCGTTTTTTGAGAGTTCTGCCCCTTTTGTCATAGCTTCTCTTTTATTATTGGAAGAATTTTACTATCAGGATCACTGCACCCAGAACTGTAAGTACGATTCCTAAAGCACGGTTCAGTGTCTTTGCGGAAGCTTTATTTGCAAAGACTGCTGCAACACGGGCAAAGACAAGGGTACTGACAGCACACAGTAGAAGAACCGTGATGTCTGGCATGCCGCCCAGATAGAAGTGGCTGGCGGCACCTGTAAATGCGGTAAAGGTCATGATAAATACGCTGGTTCCCACAGCTGTTTTCAGCTCATAGCCAAGCACAGAGGTCAGGATCAGAAGCATCATCATTCCACCGCCTGCGCCTACAAATCCGCAGATCAGACCAATCACAGCGCCGCAGAGGATGGACTGGATGACCCGTGTTTTTTTATCCACAGACATCATTTTTTCTTTGGTGGTCATAACCGGCTTTACGATAAACTTGATACCAAGAAGCATAGTCATAAAGGTGGAAAAGCTTCCCATGGTATTTCCGGAAATAAAGCTGGAGAGGAAGCTGGCGATAAAGGTAAAGACCATAACTGTGACCATCATGACCAGTCCATTTTTGATATCCAGATTTTTGTTTTTTCCATATTCATAAGAGGAAACAGCGCTGGCGAGGACGTCACTGGCCAGTGCGATTCCAATGGCCTGATAGGGTTCCATACCAAGAAATGTGATCAGCATGGGACTGATGACGGCAGCTGCGCTCATTCCGGCAAATCCTGTACCCAGACCTGCACCAAGGCCTGCCAGGATACAGACAATGATAGTTGTTAACATAAAGAATCTCCCTTCAGTTTTAAAATATTCTCTTTTATCTTCTGCGCTGTCTTCATATAGGCAGCCATTTCTTTCTCGGAAATTCCGGCGGTAAGCCGATTGCCAAAATTCTGTTGAATGATCCGGCCTTCCTGAATGATGGCGGTGCTTTTTTCAGTTAGATTCAGACGGAAAATCCGCCGGTCATTACAGTCTGTCTGCCTCATCAGGTAGTCATTTTTTACCAGAAAATCTACTGCAACGGAGGCCATACCCGTGCGGATTCCACGGATCTCACAGATATCCCGTGCCGTATTGTATTCAGGATTATTGGCCAGGAACATCAGTACATCAAAGCAGGTCTGGCTGAGCTGATATTTTTTACATAAAGGCTGACAATAAGATTCATAAGCCTTCATTGCCTTTGTGCTAACGGAAATAAAATCGATGGGGTTCATATTGGGTCACCTTCTTTAATAGTTTAATTTTGAATATTCTAATATTAAACTAAATGCGAAAAAAAGTCAATTGCAAATTAAGGAGATTTCTAAAGGAGGATAGTGAACGATTGACGCCGAAAACTATCTTTTCGGATAGTTCCATCTGAAAATATTCTATGGTATAATAAATATTAATATTTTTGCGAATGCTTTGGGAGGGCAAGTATAGGTATTGAGGAGGAAATGCCATGAAAAACAGAATACTGAGTCTAGGAATGACAGTTTGTATGCTGGCGACTGCTATGCCAGCAGCGGTTTTGGCAGAAGCGCAGGACAGCACGTCTTGTACCTGTGAGGAAGCTTGTACCAGTGAGAGCAAAGACGAGACCTGTGTTGTATGCAGCGCTGAGGGTGCATCGGAGAAAGACTGCGGGAAATATTGGGGGGGCGTTTCCACAGAAGGAGCAGAGGATGGAAATGTAGATAATAATTCCCAGGGAGACGCACTTGCTTCCACGGCAGATCTCTCCACTACAGATCCCTCCACTACAGAGAATTCCAATGAAAATCCATCTGTAACAGAACTTCCGGAAGAAACTCTTTCACAGGAGAACAGCACAGAGGAAGTGCAGCCGGAAGAAATAATTGAAGAGGCAGAAGAGGCAGAAGAGACAGCAGAGCCTGTCGAACTTGCGGCAGAGGCAGGGGTGATAGATGTCTCGACTAAGGAAGAATTGCAAGCAGCACTGCAAAATAACAGTGTTAATACGATTAATATTATTGGAAGTTTTAGATATGACGATGCCATAGACACTGCGAAAAAAATTGTGGTTAAAAACGGCGTAACATTTGGCTGGAATGTATATCAGGACACTTTCAATGCCAGTCCACTGTGTATTGAAGAGGGCGCTACATTCAGTATTGGTTTTTCTGATTTTATGACTCAAAAAGTCATACAGGGATCTGTAGAAAATAATGGAACCATTCAGGTAACCGTGAATAAAGGGGATGTTTTCTGGAGTGCATCTACTACTGGTAATGGAAACTTTATTTCTACTTCTTGTACCTATATTAGCTTTGGCTCAGTGCCGGAGTCAATGTTAAGCCAAATGACGGCAGGAAAAGATTATAGGATTAATATCCTGGCGGATTTGAGCAAAGAGGCGGTAGCCAGTCTTCCGGAAAATATGGTGATGGGAGATACCATTACTCCTATCGTGTCCAACCTGATCAATGGCATTTCTCTTGGAGACGCATTCACATTTAAATGGAAAAATGAAAGTTCATTTACGATCTATAATGGTGCTGTAAGTCCCACTTTGACACAGGCAGGGACTTTGAAGCTTGAACTTGGGGTAAAATCACCATACATAATGCGGAGGTTAGGAAATGCCCAGAATAATGGTCTATACGCCTCCGGAACCGTAGCAAAAAAAGAATACCCCATTCTTTACGTAGATACAGTAAACGGAAATAACAATAATCTCGGCAATACCGAGGATGTGCCATTAAAATCCATAAATAAAGCAATTGAAAATGTGGCAGAAAATGGTACTATCATTTTGCTCAGCGACTGTACAGATTATACTGCCGTTTTTGAAAAGAGTGTAACGGTAAAAAGCAAGGAAGGAAGTACCTTTGGATTTGCACCGCGGTATACTTATCTACCTTACAAAGATGCAACTGTGACAATGGAGGGATTGAATTTTAATGGTTTGTCTATATACGGTTCGACTCAGAATGCTGTGGAAACGGTTACATTAAATAACTGTAGTGGCAGCATTACCGCAACAGATGGAGTCGCCAGCCTGAACGTGGAGAATTGTAATCTGACTGGAAGTATAAAGGCATCCCAAAAGCTGGAAATGAACAATACCACTTTTTCAGGACAGTTTTTCACCGCAGATTTTGCCGCAAATGGAGCCAATACACTTGTTGTGAAAAAGAATGCGCCAAGCAGAATCAACGGAACTGCCACGATCCAGGCTCCTGTTACAATCCAGATGGATATACCGGAAGAGAGTGGTGAGGCGCAGGGAATGAAAGCCCTTGAAGTTACAGACAGCAATAAAGCTGCTGTTCTGGCAGGAGTACAGCTGTCCGATACAAAAAATGGAAGATTTGCCCTGAAGTACTGGACAGCTTCCAATTGTACTTATATTGGAGTTTCCGAGCGGATAAATGCCGGTGGAAATCTGTTTGTTTCCTACCAGCCAGTGATTGGGACCCAGGTCAAAGATTCCTATGTAAGAGTCATAGATAACAGTGGCCTTGATGAAAACAACTCCACGTGGAGCGGATATTCCGATGAGGAAAATAAAACATGGGCAGCAGGGGACATCCCGGAGCTGACTATAACGGTAACTCCGAAAACTGTATATGGATCAGGGTACGGAGCTCATTTTGACAATACCTTTGATCCGCAGTTGTTTGGGCTGTATTTCTGGGCAGATATCGACGCTTTCCCAGATGTTTCCGGAGGAAAACTGGACAGAGTCCAGATTCTGGTAAAAGATGGGCAGGGACTGGCAGAAGATGGAAGTTCCTATACCTTTACTTTGCGTTACCCGGAGGTAGAGCGGCTGGAACAGACCATAGATACGGACTGTACAGAGAGAAGTGCATACTGTGGTCAGATCCTGGAAGCAAGGACTGCTGATGCGAAAGGGGATATTTCTTACGAGAGCAGTGATCCGGAAATTGCATCGGTAGATCCGGTGACTGGACAGATTACAGTCCATAAGCCTGGAACTGCCAGAATTGTGGTAAAAGCTGCGCAGACAGATCTTTATAAAGCTGCCGAGGTCAGTTATGAACTGACGGTAGATCATGGAACAGTGACTGCACCGACTGTAGTATCCGATCTTGTATACAATGGAAAACCTCAGGAACTGGTAACCGCCGGTTCCACAGAGGAAGGAAAAATCCTGTATAAAGTGGGAGATGGAGAATGGCAGGAAGAAATCCCCTCCGTCAAAAATGCCGGCGAATACACGGTATATTATAAATGTGTCCGTGAAAATGGGCATGGTGAGACAGAAACTACGCCACTGCAGGTGACCATAGCTGCAAAGAAGGTAAAGGTTTCCATCACTCCGAATGGAGGAAAAGAGGGAGCTGATATTATACCGGCAAGTGCCTCACTGGAAGGTGCGGCAGAGGGCGATTCTCTGAATGTTATTCTTACCTATACCGGAACTGCAAATGATGGAACGAAAGTAGATGGCACGGAGGTTCCGAAGCTGGCTGGAAATTATACCGTTACTGCAACCATTGCGGATAGCAATTACAGCCTGGAACCAGAAGGAACAACAGCTGCATTTGTGGTGGGATCGAAAGATGCGGAACCGACGCCGACTCCGGCTGACAGTAATCCGGGAAATGCAACAGAAACACCAACCGTAACTCCGGCTGACGAGCCAACGGCAACTCCAACGGAAACACCGGATAACAAAAATTCCGGTACCGATGCGCAGACTCATAATTCTGATTCCCAGACGACTTCTGCACCAAAGACAGGAGATGAGACAAATGCAGCAGGATATGGAATGGCTCTACTCCTTTCTCTGTCAGCACTGCTGGGAGCTGTATTTACCAGAAGAAGAAAATCAGATAAGTAATTTGTCTAACAGACACTAAAACTTGAAGGGCTGTAAATTGCAGAAGGACTGCAGTTTACAGCCTTTTGAATTGTAGAAAGTGGGGCAGATCGCAGAATGTATGACCTGTCTTTTTCCTGTTTGGAGCTTTTAAAGTAGGGGCGGACATGTTAAAATACAAGAAATATAGTTATTGGGAAATGGGTGAATGGAGGTGCTTTTTATGCCGCGGACAGTAGGAATCGGGCAGCAGGATTTTGCAGATATCAGAAGAGAAAATCTTTTTTATATTGATAAAACACACTTCATAAAAGAATGGTGGGAGAGTAATGACAGTGTTACCTTAATTACCAGACCCCGCCGGTTTGGAAAAACCCTTACCATAAATATGGTAGAACGTTTTTTTTCTGTGAAATATGCATCTGAAACAGATATTTTTGCGGGAATGCAAATCTGGCAGGAGGAGAAATACCAGAAAATACAGGGAACATGGCCAGTGATCAGTCTTTCTTTTGCAAATGTGAAAGAACCTACTTTTGAGATGGCAAAAAGGCGTATTTGTCAGGTCCTGACGGATATTTATAACAAAAATCAGTTTTTATTGGACTGTGGTCTACTTACAGCTGAGGAAACACAGTATTTTAAAAATATTTCCACATATATGGATGAAATAAATGCGACAATGGCACTTCATAAAATGGCTGATTTTTTATCCAGATATTATAAAAAGAAAGTCATTGTTTTGCTGGATGAATACGATACACCAATGCAGGAAGCATATGTGGAGGGCTATTGGGAAGAACTGGTCTCCTTTACCAGACGTCTGTTTAATGCCACATTCAAGACTAACCCATTTCTGGAACGTGCGTTGATGACGGGAATTAC
>CAKRRX010000085.1 GCA_934394595.1 uncultured Blautia sp.
TGTAAGGAATTCTTCAGAAGCAAATTCTTCAGACGGGGGGCAGGTATTTTCTTTTTCATTAAAAGTAATAGATTCCGATTCTTCGGTTTCCTCTGGTGTACTTGCAAAATTTTCAAGCTCATCAGAGAACCAGGTGTCGTCTGTAGCACTTGCAAAAGCAGCCGCAGGAGAACTTAAGGTCATAGCTGCGGTAAGAAACAGTGCCAGAAAACGGGATTGACGGTGTTTCATATTATTATTCCTCCTTCACAAAAAAAATACCCTCTGAAAAGAGGGCATAAATATTAAGAATAGCGTTTAAAGCTATTCTTGGTTACGCATTTTATATCGCCCCTGAGATACGAAAATGCACAATGAGACATATATAAAAAGACCCGACTTTACGGTGGCAAGGACGCCGCTGCGGATATGAGCCGCATTCCATTTAAATATGTCTGTTTGTTAATTGGATGATACTACAGAAAAAAAGGATATGCAATCGTTTTTTATATGGAGAAAGTGGCGCTTTTGAATGGATTTTCCAGAAGGAGGATGGAATATAAAATAAAAAATTGAAACGGGTTTACAAACCCTGCAAAATGTGATACGCTCATAAAGATGATGTTAGGGTCAAAAGGTTTTTTGCCCCTTTACCCCTGCTATCATGCATATGAAATACGAGACCACACAGGTTCTCGTCATAATTTAAACCCATAGAAAAAGAGAGTACATCTGGGTGCCACATTACAGAGATTTCCCCCTGGAGAGCAGGCTGTGCGCTAAAGAACTATTGCACAGCTAAGATGAGTTTTCCATTGGCTGAGAGGGGATATGCATGGAACAGATGGAAGATGGCTTTGGAGGGGCGTAGTTGAGGTGTATTGCCGCAAGGGCGATGCAGAGTAAGCTGCGACAGGGTCGCCTGTTATAGCGTAAGGGTATGAAAGTACCCGATGAGGTTCCCGAAGATGTTTTTTTCCATCTGTACCGTGAGGAGGGAATGAACAGAAGTGGTAACACGGGAATAACTCGTCTTCTCAGGATAATGAGAGGGCGATTTTTTACTTTATAGGAGGAAATTCAATGAGCAAACCAAAATATTATATCACTACAGCCATTGCTTATACATCCGGCAAGCCACATATCGGCAATACTTATGAGGCAGTTCTGGCAGATGCCATTGCACGTTATAAGAGACAGCAGGGCTATGATGTATTTTTCCAGACAGGAACAGACGAGCATGGCCAGAAGATCGAGCTGAAAGCTGAAGAGGCAGGTGTTACACCTAAAGAATTCGTTGACAATGTATCCGGTCAGATCAAAGGTATCTGGGATCTGATGAATACATCCTATGACAAATTCATCCGTACCACAGACGAGGACCATGAGAAACAGGTTCAGAAGATCTTCAAGAAGATGTATGCAAAGGGAGATATCTATAAGGGAGAGTACGAAGGCATGTACTGTACTCCGTGTGAGTCTTTCTTTACAGAATCTCAGCTGGTGGACGGTAAATGTCCGGACTGCGGACGTCCCTGTGTGCCGGCAAAAGAAGAAGCATATTTCTTCAAGATGAGCAAATATGCAGATCGTCTTATCGAGCATATTAAGACACATCCGGAGTTTATTCAGCCGGAATCCCGTAAAAACGAGATGATGAACAACTTCCTTCTTCCGGGACTTCAGGATCTGTGTGTATCCAGAACCTCTTTCAAGTGGGGAATTCCGGTAGACTTTGATCCGAAACATGTTGTATATGTATGGCTTGATGCACTGACCAACTATATCACCGGAATCGGTTACGACTGCGATGGCGACAACAAGGATCTCTTTAATAAGATGTGGCCTGCAGACCTTCATCTGATCGGAAAAGACATTATCCGTTTCCATACCATTTACTGGCCAATCTTCCTGATGTCATTGGATCTGCCGCTTCCGAAGCAGGTATTTGGTCATCCGTGGCTGCTCCAGGGCGATGGCAAGATGAGTAAATCCAAAGGAAACGTAATCTATGCAGATGAGCTGGTTGATTTCTTTGGTGTAGATGCTGTCCGCTATTTTGTACTCCACGAAATGCCATTTGATAACGACGGTGTGATCACCTGGGAACTGATGGTAGAGCGTATGAATTCCGAGCTGGCAAATACCCTTGGAAACCTTGTAAACCGTACTATTTCCATGTCCAACAAATATTTTGGCGGAGTGGTAGAAAACAAGGGTGTAACAGAGCCTGTTGACGAGGATCTGAAGAACTTTATCCTTTCCGTACCTGCAAAGGTAGATGCAAAAATGGAGAAGCTTCGTGTGGCAGATGCCATCACAGAAGTATTTACAATTTTCAAACGCTGCAACAAATATATCGACGAGACCATGCCATGGGCTCTTGCAAAGGATGAATCCAAGCAGGATCGTCTTGCAACAGTTCTTTATAATCTGGTTGAGGGAATCTGCATGGGAACCACTCTTCTTGAGTCCTTTATGCCGGACACCACAAAGAGAATCCTTGCGCAGTTAAATGCATCTGAGAGATCTCTTGAAGATTTGAAGACTTTCGGACTGTATCCATCCGGAAATAAAGTGACAGACAAGCCGGAAATCCTTTTCGCACGTATGGACATCAAGGAAGTGATGGAGAAGGTAAACGAGCTTCATCCTCCGAAAGAAGAGCAAAAGGAAGAAAAGCCGGAAGAGAAGGTTGTAGATATCGAGGCAAAACCGGAGATTACATTTGATGATTTTGCAAAGCTTCAGTTCCAGGTTGGTGAGATTATTGCCTGCGAAGCTGTGAAGAAGTCCAAAAAGCTTCTCTGCTCCCAGGTGAAGATCGGAAGCCAGGTACGCCAGATCGTATCCGGAATCAAAGCTTACTATACACCGGAAGAGATGGTTGGAAAGAAGGTTATGGTTGTCACAAATCTGAAACCTGCCAAGCTTGCCGGAATCCTCAGCGAGGGAATGATTCTCTGTGCAGAGGACGCTGAAGGAAATGTATGTGTAGTCAGCCCTGAGAAAAATATGCCGGCAGGTTCTGAGATCTGCTAAAACAGATCAGCAGAAAAGTTTATAGAAATTCTATCAATACCAGGGGTGCTTCATGCCCCTGGTATTCTGCTAAAACAGTAAAATGTTAATATTGTTATAAAGGAAAAGGGATTATGGGAAATAAACTGAGCCATTTTGATGAAAAAGGCAATGCAGTTATGGTAGATGTATCGGATAAGTCTGTGACCAGACGAACAGCCATTGCCACTGGAACGATTCTTGCCGGGGAGGAAATTCTGGAGAGAATTGCAGAAGGAACTGTTGAGAAAGGGGATGTGCTCGGGGTTGCCCGTGTGGCCGGGATCATGGCAGTGAAGCATACCTCAGATCTGATCCCTATGTGCCATCCTCTTTCTGTAACCAAATGCACAGTTGATTTTGAACTGGAAAAAGAGAAAGGGATCATCCGGACTTTCTGCACTGTAAAAACAGATGGGAAAACCGGCGTGGAAATGGAGGCACTTACCGGGGTGCAGGTGACACTTCTTACCATCTATGATATGTGCAAAGCCATTGACAAGCACATGGTAATGACAGATATTCATCTGGTTGAAAAGACCGGCGGTAAAAGCGGAGATTTTCATTTTTAGGAGGAGCGAAATGAAACGAGTAGCGATCATTACGTCAAGTGATATGGGATATCAGGGGAAAAGAGAAGATTTAAGCGGTCCGGCTATCCGTGAAATCGTGGAAAAGGAAGGATATCAGGTGGTACTCATGGAGATCCTCCCAGATGACCGGGCTATGCTGGCAAAAAGAATGGCAGAGATTGCAGATGAGAATCAGGCAGAACTGATCCTGACTACAGGGGGAACTGGATTTTCCCCAAGAGATGTGATGCCGGAAGCTACAGAAGATATTACAGAACGAAAAGTTCCGGGGATTCCGGAGGCTATCCGTGCTTATAGCATGACCATCACAAAAAGGGCAATGCTCAGCAGGGCAACTGCCGGAATCCGAAAAAAAACACTGATCATTAACCTTCCGGGAAGTCCAAAGGCAGTAAAGGAAAGTCTGGAATATATTATCGGGGCGTTGGGCCACGGAATTGAGATCATGACCGGAGAAACCGGAAACTGCGCCCGGTGATGGAAATGAGAGAGGTAGACTATGATTTTTGACACACATGCACATTATGATGATGAAGCATTTGACGAAGACAGAGACCAGCTGCTTTCCTCCATGAAAGATGGAGGTGTGGGCTGTATTGTAAATGTATGTGCTTCCGCAGGAGGATTTGACGGAACTTTGAAGCTGATGGAAGCCTATCCTTTTGTTTACGGAGCAGTGGGCGTCCACCCGGATGATGCCGGGATCATGACAGGGGATACGCTGGATGAGATCCGCAGGCTTTCCCACCTGGAAAAAATGGTGGCTATCGGAGAAATCGGTCTGGACTATTACTGGCACAAGGAAGAAGCAGAACATAAAAGACAGCAGGAAATGTTCCGGGCACAGATGGATATTGCCAGGGAGGAAAAGCTTCCCTTTATGATCCACAGCCGTGATGCTGCAGAGGACACTTTAAACATTGTACGGGAATATATGAAAAAAGATATGTCCGGCGGGATTATCCATTGCTTTTCCTACAGCAGGGAAATTGCAGAGGAATATCTGAAAATGGGTCTGTATCTGGGAATCGGCGGAGTACTTACGTTTAAAAACGCAAAGAAGCTAAAAGAGGTGGCAGAGATCGCACCGTTATCTCAGATCGTACTGGAAACAGACTGTCCCTACATGTCTCCGGAACCCTACCGGGGAAAGAGAAATTCTTCTCTGAATCTGCCTTATGTGGCAGATGCTCTGGCAAAGATAAAGGGAATCACAGCTGAAGAGGTAATCGCAGAGACTGAGGAAAATGCGAAAAAGCTGCTGTTTCGATAAAGGACAAAAAGCGGAAAAATAAAAAAGCTCCGTATTCTTCTGATAATCATACCTGCCTCCAGAAAGCCTCTGGGAGGCACATTCTGGGATGGTATGCAGGGGAATACGGAGCCTTTGTTTTATTTTGTGCCGAAGATTCTGTCACCTGCGTCGCCAAGGCCTGGGCAGATATATGCGTGGTCATTCAGTGCTCTGTCAAGATGTCCGACATAAATCTGTACGTCCGGATGGACTTCATGGAGACGCTTAAGGCCTTCCGGAGCTGCGATGATGAACATACATTTGATGCTCTTGCCACCGTGCTGCTTGATATAATCAACAGCTGCAATAGCAGATCCGCCTGTAGCAAGCATAGGGTCTACCATAACGATCAGACGCTGGTCAATAGGATCCGGAAGCTTGCAGTAGTACTCATGAGGCTCATGTGTCACCGGATCACGGTAAAGGCCAATGTGGCCGATCTTTGCAGATGGAACCAGAGTGGTGATACCATTTACCATACCAAGACCTGCACGAAGTACAGGAACTACAGCCAGCTTCTTACCTGAGATCATAGGTGTCATACATGTCTCAATAGGAGTCTCAACTTTAACATCCTCAAGGGGAAGATCGCGAAGAGCTTCAAATCCCATAAGAACTGCGATTTCTTCGATAAGCTTACGGAATTCATTGGTTCCGGTTTCCTTATTACGAAGAATGGAAATCTTATGCTGGATCAGGGGGTGATCCATAATATACACGTTGTTCATATCAGAAAAATTAGACATGATAAAACCTCCGTATTGTGATAAACATTATAAGTGCCCTTAGTTAAAAATAACTCTTTGGGAATACTGATAAAATGATACCGCACTTTTTAAAGAAAGTCAATGATTGTAAAAAGTTGTCACATACTTTATACTGATAGAAATGAAAAGGAGGAGTTTTAACATGAAGTTTCGTGTAGAAGGCATTTATGATGCCAAACAGCTGGGAATTCCCCAGATGCTGATCCTGGGGCTCCAGCACATGTTTGCCATGTTTGGTGCGACCATTCTGGTTCCGATCCTGGTAAACAATTATTTCCACGGCGAAGGTTTATCCATTCAGGTGACCTTGTTCTGTGCCGGATTTGGGACACTGCTGTTCCACGTACTCACCAAGATGAAGGTACCTGCATTCCTTGGATCATCCTTTGCATTCCTGGGCGGATTTGCCACAGTTGCAGAGCTTGATACAGGGATTTTTGCTGATATGACATATGGGGAGAAGCTTCCATATGCCTGCGGTGGTGTATTTGTTGCCGGACTTTTATATCTGGTTCTGGCGCTGATCGTAAAGGCAATCGGTGTAAAGCGTGTAATGCGTTATCTGCCGCCTGTTGTAACCGGCCCGATCATTATCTGTATTGGTCTTAGTCTGGCGCCATCTGCTATCAGTAATGCCTCCCAGAACTGGATCCTGGCGCTGGTTGCACTGGGTACAGTTATCTTCTTTAATATCTGGGGCGTGGGAATGTTCCGTATCATTCCGATCCTTATGGGAATCGTGGTTTCCTATATAGTGGCATTGATCATGAATGCCATGGGAATGACAAATGCAGATGGAAGTGCTATCCTCAGCTTTGCCGGTGCTGCAAGCGCTCCTATCGTGGGAGTTCCCAAGTTCTTCCTGTGCAAATTTAATATCACTGCGATTCTTGCCATGGCGCCTATTGCCATTGCATCTATGATGGAGCACATTGGTGATATTTCCGCTATTTCAGCAACAGTTGACCGCAATTTTATTGAGGATCCGGGTCTTCACCGTACCCTTCTTGGTGATGGACTTGCCACTTCCCTGTCAGCCCTGATCGGTGGACCGGCCAACACCACTTATGGAGAGAACACCAGCGTTCTTGCACTGAGCCGTGTATACGATCCGAAGGTAATCCGTCTGGCTGCTATTTATGCCGTGATCTTAAGCTTTATCCCGAAGATGGCAGAAGTGATCAGTTCCCTTCCATCTGCAATCATCGGTGGTATCAGCTTCATTCTTTACGGAATGATCTCCGCAGTAGGTGTTCGTAATGTAGTAGAAAATAAGGTGGATCTGACCCGTTCCCGTAACCTTGTGATCACTGCTGTTATCCTGGTATGCGGCCTTGGTGTTTCCGATGGACTTACCTTTACCATCGCAGGGGCACACATTACACTGACAGGTCTTGCACTGGCAGCTATCGTAGGTATCCTGCTGAATGCGATTCTTCCTGGAAATGATTATGTGTTTGAAACTGCAAAGAAAAAAGAAGAGATGGAAGATGACTGATCTTAAAAAAGAGCAGTGAGAAAAATTTTATATAAAAAACTGCAGCCTGGAAAGAAAGATTCCGGGACTGCAGTTTTTTTGTTGGTGGTATATTTTTTCTGAACCCAAAGGGGAACAGAGGTACACATTGCTATCAGAAGCTTCCGCTTCGACCGCCGTGGTCGCTGTCCGAGCCACCGGTAGAAGAGTTGTCATCTTTTGGCTTTGCGGTTTTGGTGACTGTGGAGTACAGGAAAATATCATTGGATCTGGTCACATTCATGCTGCCGCTTCGCACATAGTCCACAGCACTTTCCTGGCTGCGTACAGATTTTAGCTGGGCTCGCATTCCCATGGTACAAAGGAACGCAAGGACAAGGCCGATCCCAGGGGAAATGAAAACCCATGTGAGATAGGAAAAAGGGTTTTCCAGATAAATCTCACACTGATCTGCATAAATATTAAAAGCTGTAATAAAATCATTATTTTTCAGATCCGGTAAAATCTTGTCTTCCAAATCTTCCAGTGCGTCATCATCGAATATCTTTCGGCCAGATCCATGGGTAGTGAAATGCCATTTGCGGTCGCCCATGTCGATCACGAACAGGATTCCGTCATAATTGTCTCCCATTCCATAATAATTGTCGTCATAAAAGGCATCGGAAAAATAAGTGATATCTTCCCCATCTGTGGAATTTACCGTGACAATGGCTACATCGAAATCGTATTCGTTGCTGATGGAATCCAGTCGGTCTAAAAGGGCAGATTCATCGTCATCTGCGAGAACTTCTGCTTCATCATAGATTCTGGGAAGAAATTCGTAATCATCTGCTTCTGCCTGGACTGCAAGAGGAAAGGTGGAAAAAATCCCTCCTACGGTAAGTGCAGCTGCCAGGATCCTTGCATAAGATAGTTTTTTCATGGCATGCCCTCCTTATAATGTGTGAACCAGCCATGCAATGGCATAGGCAGCAACAGAAAATCCTGCAGTGAGGCCAATGAACCATTTTGCAAAGATTCCCTTATCCACAGGGAGATTTCCCACAAATTTTCCGGTTTGTCCGTTCATGCCGAACAGATAATGGTTGCCTTTCCAGGTGGTGGAAAGCAGCCATACCGGAAACAGTGCATAATGGGTTTTGCCGCCCTTAAGCTGTATGTGGGTATCTTCCGGAGTGACGGAATCATAGCCAGCCACAGTGTCACGAAAAGCGTCTTCTGCGGCTCTTTTTACACGTTGGTTGGCCCTTTCAACGCTTTCCTCAGCGGAGACATCATATTTATCTGCAACATATCCCGCCAGATAAGGAGTTTCAAAATCTACAGCGTCACTGATCACATAAGGCTCCAGGGACTCGGTCAGGTCATTGTCAATTTTGGAAGAGCCGTCTACCGGGATCTGGTCAAAGCCGATGCTTCCTGCACGGAAAACAGAATAATGGCTGGTCTCAGTATAGTCGTAATCGCTGTCGCTCCAGAAACGGGTTCTTGTGGCGTGGTAACGGATGTCTGCAGTGGCATCTGTATCAAAAAGCCAGAAAGGTACGTAAACCCCCTTGATCTCGTCAATGTGGTTTTCTTTTTTGAATACCTTTGGAAGCAGGATCTTACCATGCAGATGCTTGTTAAGTCCCTCTTTGGCGGCCTTTTTATCCAGCTTAAAGGGAATGATGAAATCCGGACGCAGATCACCGGAGAATTTTCCGGAAATTACTACCGGGTTGCCGCAGAACGGGCAGCTGGATGCGCCTGTGCTTTCGTCTGCAACGATCTCGCCGCCGCAGGACTGGCAGACATAAACGGACATGTCATTGGTTTCATTTTCATCCCAGCTCTGGGTGGAACTGGTATCCCAGTTCAGGTTATCCGGCTGCTGACTGGCAGCTTCCTCATTAAAAGCCTTGACTGCCTCTACTTCAAATTCTGTATCACAGTAGGGGCATTTCATTTTCTGAAGAGAACTGTCAAATTCAATGGCACCGCCGCAGCAGGGGCATTTGTATTCAAGAATATTGGACATAGTTCAGCTCCTCCTGTTGTATGTAAAAATCAGGTATAAGGTCAGAAGTAACAAAATACGGCGTAAATGGATCCGCAATAATGTTACTCTCAAAATGCTTTAAATCATATCGTTGCTATTAAACGGATCACCACAGTTTGGACAGAACTTTGGTGGATTGGTGGAATCCTCCGGCTCCCAGCCGCATTTGTCACAGCGATAGTGAGCTTTTATGGCTGGCTTTGGAGAGCCACAGTTGGAGCAGAAGCGGCCGGTATTTACAGCACCGCAGGAGCAGGTCCAGCTGGTATCTTCCGGCTTTTTGGAACCACAGTTTGGACAGAAATTGCCAGATACCATAGCACCGCAGGAACATTTCCACTGGCCGGCAGAAGGTGCTGCTGCCGACTGAGCCGGTGCCTGCTGCATCTGAGGCTGTGGAGTGGGCTGCTGCATCTGAGGCTGTGAAGCCGGCTGCTGGCCCATAGCGTAAAGATTCTGTACATTTAGTCCGCCGGCAGTATTTGCCATATTCATCCCCATAAATCCGGTCATAGCACCGGCTGAATTACCGGCTGCTGTTTTCATGGCATCGGCCTGTGCCCCTACAAGGGTAGCAGCTGCCATAGCAGGATTGCGCAGCATAGCCATACGCTGTGCTTCCTTGATCATCTGTGCATCCTCTTCCGGAAGTGTGATAGGATTCATGGCAACAGAAACGATCACAAGACCACGGATCTGGCTCCATTTCTGGGTGAGCGCCTGATTCATGGCATCACACAGCTCCATGGCATGTGCAGGAAGAGCACTTGGGCGGATTCCCTGCTGGGAGATATTGGCAAATGCCGGCTGAAGAGCGGAAATAAATTCAGTTTTCAGCTGGCCTGAAATCTGCTCTTTGTCATATTGCTGCTCAAAATTGCCGCACACATTAGCGTAGAAAAGAAGCGGATCCGCAATACGGAAGGAGTAAACACCGCTGCAGCGCACAGATACGTCAATGTCCAGTCCGATATTCTGATCTACCACGCGAAATGGAATGGGATTTGGGGTTCCGAATTTGTTATCTACCAGTTCTTTCGTATTAAAATAGTACACGCGCTGATCTTTTCCGGTGTCACCGCCGTATGTAAAACGCTTGCCGATAGTCTGGAAAGTGTTTTTGATGGCACTTCCAAGATCTCCGGAGAAAATACTTGGTTCGGTAGAAGCGTCATAGGTGTATTCACCGGGCTCTGCACAGATATCCACGATCTTGCCCTGCTCTACGATCATCATACACTGGCCGTCTGCAACTGCGATACCGGAACCGCTGGTGATGATATTGTCGCTGCCTTTGTTATTGGAGGAGCGTTTGGAAGTGCGCTTTTGCCCCTTTACTGCAAGCACATCATTGTCAATAGATTCGCAATAGAAAAATTCTTTCCACTGGTCTGCCATTGTTCCGCTTAAGGCACCAAGGCCTGCTTTGATAAGTCCCATATGTATAAAACCCCTTTCATTGTATAATTTTATTCCTGTATTTGAACGCAGATCGCAAAGCGACTGCGTTCATGAGCAAGTAGCGAAGCGGATTGCGAATGTCC
>CAKRRX010000086.1 GCA_934394595.1 uncultured Blautia sp.
TCCAGTACAGCCAATATTAAGCAACCACCATATTTGCTTTCAAAATCATGCAGTTTTATCCGTATTTCCAGTACTTTCTTCATCTTCTGCTACAGAATCATCTCCGGCAGTGCTTTCTGCAAGCTCTGAGTTTTCTTTTTCATCTGTAAAGGTTATATCCTTACTTTCTGCCTTATCTACATCATCAGTCTTGTCTGCGTTGTGATCTTCAGCAATTGTTTCAAATGAGGTAAGCATTTCTTTTACAGTCATTTTGTTAACCAGATAAACTTTTCCATCATCTTTCACTGCCGCATAGTAATTTGTATCATATGAATAGTAGGAAACTAACATTGTGTTTCCATCCACATCTGTGAATTCCGCAGTCATTTCAGGATCGTTATTTGTTTTAAACTCATCCGTAAGTCGTTTTTGTGCTGCCATGTTTATGAGTTTATTATAAAATGTTGTAAAAGATGTGCTATCCAACTCTTTCCCATTCATTTCATAAGATAACGTAGTGGTAGTAGTTGAACTATTATTTTCTTCGTCTTCATCCTCAGATGTTTCACGTGAAACATTTATATCGTATTGGGTTCCAGAATAATCAATTGACAGTTTTTCCAGATTGTTTACTGAAAGATAGCTTACTGTTAAATCCCAGAAATCCGCATTTGTTTTATCAAGAAATGCATCCAGAGAATCTTCTGAAATCGTATAAATTTCATTGCTGTCATTTATGCGAACATAACGATTTCCGTCAGGTGCCTGATCTCCCACCTGGATAATCAGCTGTTTATCAATCATTGCCTGCTCGCTTTCAGTCTCAGAATCTTCTTCGGAATCTGTTCCGGCATTCACAGAATCCATGTCAGTTTCATTCGATGCTGCCTCATTTGCAATTGCATCGTCTGCCGCCGCATCATCCGCAGTTGCTGCACTATCTGCTGTCTTCACATCCTCTGTATTTTCCTCATCCGGTGCTTCTTCTTGATAATCTACAGTTATCTCCGCATACGGTTTATCCAGGCCATACTGAGCCAGTTCAGATTTTGAGCAATTATAGTTAACATAACTTGCGTAAGCAAGACCGGAAAGAGAGCTTGCAAGGGATGTTGCTTTTGCCGAATCTGCTTTTTCTGTTTCTCCATCGCTGGTTATGTTCCAGAAATTATTTTCATCTTTTTCCACCACATAAGAAGAATCATTTCCATCTACTGCAATTTTGCTCACAGTAGAAGAATCTACAGTGGGGAATGTTCCGCTTTTTGCAAAGTCATAGAGAGTTCCCTCAAAAGATTGAAAAACAGAATTACTTACAACATATACAGTCGAGGAATCGTCATTCAGATCAATGTATTCCTGGCTGGTAGAATCATTCTCCATGCCCACCTGGATCACAGTTGCCTCACCATCTGTTGTGGTCACAGTAATGGTATTTTGCGGGTTATCCAGCTCATACTCTGACGGGTCTTCTACATCCTTCAGCGTCCTCTGAGCGGTCACTGAGCTAAATGTCCCAGCCAGAGTATCCAGCTTATCCTGATCCACCGGAAATGCATTTTCATCGCTCTTAACCCAGGAATCCCCCTCTTTTTCAAAAGTAGTTTCTTTTTTGTCTAATATAAACTTGATAGATTGGATATCCTCCGACGCAATAGAAACCACTTCCTGAGTCTCTTCCTCGTTGTTCTCTTCTTCCTTTGCATCCTGCATTGCCACGTAGGTTTTTACACCTACGTATGCGCCGCTAAGAATAACTAAAACACCAACTGCTATAACAAGTTTTACTGATTTTTTCTTCATCAGGCTTTTCTCCTCTTCAACCAGATCATAAATCCAATAACCAGGAACGCTCCGGGAATCAGACCGATCACACAGATTTTCCAGAAGCTTGCATCATATGCTGTCAAAGTCAGATAAGATACTTCCAGACTCTTTGACGGTATGGACACTGTTGTAGTAGTCTCACTGTCAACCAAAGAACTAAAAGCCGCCATTACAAGCTTTTCATTTCCACCAGAAACCATCTGATTCACTTCTCCTTGCAATAAATTAGCAGTGGAGAAATAAATAATATGTGTTTCCTTTCCGTCTTCCACAGACTCTGTAATGCTTACGCCCAGATCAAAAGGACCTTCCACATCTCCGTCTTCTTTTTCCAGAGTGCCGCTGCTCATATCTGTCTTGGAATATGCACTGTCAGATGTTGTAAGAAGGCTTTCAATATTAACAGTATCACGAACATCATCTGTTTTCTGGATTCCCTGTGCATAGGGCATCAGGATATAATAGCCGGAAGAAGCTACTTCAGAGGTAATATTGTTACTTTCTACCGTAGGTACCAGATAATATGGCATCTGCATCGCATAATGCTGGGAATCCCCCTCAAATACCAGTCCTTCTGCACGTTTCACACCGTAATTTTCCAGAACAGCATCAAAGTTTTTCATCTCTGTGCCTGTATAATCTGAAAAGATCATAGCTTTTCCGCCATTCTCCAGATAAGTGATAATTGCATCCTTCTCATCATCAGAGAAATCAGAGGTAGGAGAATCGATCAGCAGACAACTTGCATCCTCCGGCACACTTCCCTCTGTAAGCAAGTTCAGGGACTTGATATCCATGTTGGCTTTCTCTACATCTTCTTTTATAGTAGAATCCAGTTCCTGTTCTCCATGACCTTCAAGTGTGTACAGTATCGGCAGGTCTTCGCTGGTCACATATGCGATGGCACTTGTAATCTGTCCCTCTCCGTCAAATCCGGTTGTATTATAACTGTATGTGTTGTAATCCAGTTCAGATTGGTAAATATTGTTATAATTTACAACTTTGTTTCTATCTCCGCATACAACAATAAGGCTGTTTGAAGAAAGATTGTCAGTTGTATATTCACTGACAAATTTCGGATTTACCACAGGATCTTTCACCTCTACTGTGATATGATCAGATTCATCGGCATATCGCTGCAGCAGATTGCTGATGGTTTCATCTTCACTTCCGCTTTGTGCTATCTGATATATGGTTACATCTTTATTCAGATCTTTCAGCATTGCCTTTGTCTCGTCACCGATCGTGTAAAGTTTTTCAGCGCTGATATCCAGCTGCGTATACTTGGAGGGAAGATTTCCCACAATCATATTTATAACAATAATGATCGCTATAAAAACAACGATCATGACAGAGCTGTAACTTCCATTTTTTAAATATTTTTTATTGACTGTATCTTTAAATTTTCTCTTTTCTCTTTTATCATTATTGTTATTATTTTCTTTCTTTTTAAACAGCATTCTTCCCACCTCCTTAATTCCAACGTCTCTTTAATATAGTCTGCATCGTAAGGAAGATACAGATTGCAATAACAGACAGGAAATAGATCACACCTGTCACATCAAAAATGCTGTTAGTAAAGTTTTTAAAGTGTGAACTTAAATTAAACACTTCCAGTACTTTCTGAATTCCACCTTCAAACAGACTGGACTTTACAAAATAAAGGATTACCAGTGCAGCCTCTCCAATTGCACAGATCACACCGGAGATCACCAGATTTTTTATCATGCTGTAGATCATCAGGCTCAGAGCAAAAATCAGCAGCGCAAATGTCACGCATGTGGACATTGCAGTCTGTGAAAAGAAAGAGGAAATGCCATTCATCATATAAAATGCGAACAAAAATACAAAGGTCAGAACTGCAGCAATTACCTGGCTCTCTGTAATGGCAGAAAAAAATACACCAATCGCAATATTCGCACTTCCCAGAAGGAAAAATCCAAGAAGGGCGGTATATGCAGCACCTAGTTCCACAGTTCCGAATTTACTCATCAGCAACGGATAAGTAGCCAGAACCGCAATCGGGATGGCATAAATCGTTACCAGCGCCAGATATTTTCCCATTACAATACCAAGTACAGACACCGGAGAAGTAAGAAGCAGCTGATCTGTCTTCTGTTTACGTTCTTCTGCCAGCACACGCATGGTCAGGATTGGAACTGCGATCAGAAACACAAAGGTCATGGCATTTAATGTATATTCAAATTTAGGATACGCAGCTGTAAGCTGGTATGCTGAAAAGTAGATTCCCGCGATCAGCAGGACAAAAAACATAAACAGATATCCTACCATGGATGTTAGGTAACTTTTCAGCTCTCTTTTATAAATTGCAAGCATAGTTTATTCTTCCCCCTTTTCATTGAGATATTGCTCTGCTTCCTCTGCAGTTTCAATAACCGGTTTATCCTCATCTGCTTTCGGAGCATCTTTTTTCTCGCTTTCAGTGAGTTCGAGGAAGATTTCTTCCAGGGATACTTTCTTAGACTGCATCTCCAGTATCGGACAGTCTGCATTTACCATACTGTAGAAGACTTTTTCACGTACATCTTCATTGTCCTGTACCCCCACAGTAACGCCATATACGCCCTCTTCCTGGCTCTTCTTTACTGCCACCTCTTTTACCCCTTCTATGGCTTCCAGAGCGCCTCTGATGGTGTCCTTCTGCCCCTTTACGAGCATATTCAGGTTGTTGGAACCTGCTGCCAGACGGCCCAGATTCTCCGGTGTATCACTGGCTACCAGTTTTCCATGGGAAATGATCAGCACGTAATCACAGATTGCACTGACCTCAGAAAGGATATGGGAGCTTAAGATTACGGTATGCTTGTTTTTCAATCCTTTTATCAGTTCCCGTATCTCGTTGATCTGCTTTGGATCCAGACCAACGGTGGGCTCATCCAGAATGATCACTTCCGGATATCCAAGTACTGCCTGGGCAATACCAACCCTCTGTCTGTAACCTTTGGAAAGATTTTTGATCAGACGGTTTTTCATGTCCGTTATTTTAACCATATCCATGATTTCTTCGATCATGGATGCTTTTTTATCTTTTGGGATTTTTTTCAGATCTGCAACAAATTTCAGATATTCCAGAACAGTCATATCAAAATAAAGAGGCGGCTGCTCGGGAAGATATCCGATACATTTTTTTGCCTCCTCAGGTTCATCCAGAATATCATGACCGTCTATCACAACCGTACCCTCTGTGGATGCAATATAACCGGTGATCATATTCATGGTAGTAGATTTTCCAGCGCCATTAGGACCCAGGAATCCATAGATCTTCCCCTTCTCAATCTGAAAGGACAGATGATCTACAGCAGTGTGATCCCCATAGCGTTTTACCAGATTTTTTACCTCAATCAAGTTTCTTACCTCCTTCATGTTATAGAGCGCGTTTGAAAAAGTTCTCCGCAAATTGCGGAATTTTTTCAAACACACTCTGGCGCCATAATAGGAAAGCGTGGTCTCTCTTTTTATGGCGCCCAAAAGCACTTCGGAAAGTTTTACTCGGGGGGGGGAAGTCCGAAGCGCTTTACATGATTATTTTATGAAGAACCTGTGAGGAAATTTAGATATTTTTGTGAGAATTATGTGTTAATTTTGTGTTGGAATTGTGAAAAGCCAGCATCATTACGCCAACGGTTCTTTTGATGGCAATCCGGCTTTTCTGGGGTATTTTTTTGCAGTAGGTTTTGTCTTTTTTATCACCACAAAGGAACGGTCCATGTCCGTATCCATAAGAGGAAATTTCACAACGTCCTGCACCTTTCCGCCAAGAAACTTTACCGCATTTTCGGCCTGGGAAAGTTCCTCATCAATCTTGCCGGATTTATATGAAACAAAGCTGCCGTCTACTTTCACAAAGGGAATGCAGTATTCGGAAAGAGTACTTAAATTAGCAACAGCACGGGAAACACAGAAATCATAATTTTCCCTGTATTCCTTTTGCTTTGCCAGATCCTCTGCTCTTCCATGAACAGCTGTTACCTCTTTCAGACCAAGGGTCTGGATCACTTCATTCAGAAAATTTACTCTTTTATTCAGGGAATCCAGAAGGGTTATTTTTAACTGTGGAAAAGCAATTTTCAGTGGAATTCCCGGAAAACCGGCACCGGTTCCGATATCGATCAGAGACTTTCCTGCAAGCTTTTTCTGATCAAAACAGCCTGCTTTTACAATGGATAAACTGTCCAGAAAATGCTTTAAAATCACCTCATCATACTCTGTGATCGCAGTCAGATTCATCACCTTATTTTTCTCCACAAGAAGCTCGTAATAAGTGATAAACTGCTTCTTCTGCTCACCGGAAAGAGCAATTCCAAGCTCTTCCAGTCCTTTCTCAAAGAGAGTTAAATCGTATTCCATAAATGTCTCCTTACTTTATATTTAAAGTTTTTACATGCCTTATTTTTCTTTTTGCTCACGTCCATACTGTTCCATGTAAACCAGAAGAACGGAAATATCTGCCGGTGATACACCGGAAATTCTGGATGCCTGTCCAATGGATACCGGACGGTATAGTTCCAGTTTCTGACGGGCCTCTATGCGCAGGCTCTTTACCTTCTCATAGTCCAGATTCTCCGGAATCTTCTTTGCTTCCAGCTTCTTAAACTGCTCTACCTGCTTCATCTGGCGGCGGATATAGCCATCGTACTTGATGTTAATGTTTACCTGTTCCTGCACATCCCAGGCAAGTTCAGGACGCTTCTTGTCAATAGACGCCACATCCTCATAGGAAAGCTCAGGCCTGCGTATCAGCTCTGCAAGGCTGATTCCGGACTTCAAAGGTGTGCTTCCTTTGCTTTCCAGAAGACTCTGAACTGCCTCTGTCATACCTACATTCGTGTTTTCCACACGCTGGATTTCTTCCTGGATCAGACGTTCTTTTTCCAGCACCTTTGCATAAGTCTCATCGTCTACCAATCCAACCTGCCAGCCTTTTTTACGAAGTCTTAAATCTGCATTATCCTGGCGAAGAAGCAGACGGTATTCTGCACGGCTGGTCATCATACGGTATGGTTCATGGTTCTCTTTTGTGACAAGGTCATCAATAAGAACCCCAATATACGCCTCTGAACGATCCAGGATCAGCTGCTCTTTTCCCAGCACTTCCATTGCCGCATTGATCCCTGCGATCAGCCCCTGGGCTGCTGCCTCCTCGTATCCGGAACTGCCATTGAACTGTCCGCCGCTGAAAAGGCCCTTTATCTTCTTAAATTCGAGAGTCGGATAAAGCTGTCTTGGATTGATACAATCATACTCAATAGCATATGCATTTTTTACGATCTTGGCATGCTCAAGTCCCGGTACACTGTGGTACATGGCCTCCTGTACATCCTCCGGAAGGGAACTGGACATACCGCCAATGTACATCTCATTGGTGTATAAACCTTCCGGTTCAATAAACACCTGATGCCTCTTTTTATCTGCAAAACGCACCACTTTATCCTCAATAGACGGACAATAACGGGGACCGGTTCCCTCGATCATACCGGAGTATAAAGGAGAACGATCCAGGTTCTCGCGGATGATCTCATGGGTGGTTTCATTTGTGTAAGTAAGCCAGCAGGATTTCTGCTGGATCTGCACATCCTTAGGATCTGTGGAAAAGGAAAACGGCACCACTTTCTCATCCCCGAACTGCTCTTCCATTTTGCTGTAATCAATGGTATTTCCGGCGATTCTGGCCGGTGTCCCAGTCTTAAAACGGAACATCTCAATTCCCAGCTCCTTCAGGGATTCTGTGAGATAATTAGCTGCCTGAAGGCCATTTGGCCCTGTATAATTGCTGACATCTCCGTAAATACATCTGGCTTTCAGATAAGTTCCGGTACACAAAACCACGGCTTTACAATGATAAACTGCACCGGAATAGGTCTTTACTCCCGTGATTTTTCCATCCTCCACAAGAAGCTTTGTCACTTCTCCCTGGCGAATGGTCAGATTCTCCTGATTTTCCAGAGTTTTTCGCATCTCATTGCTGTATGCCTGCTTGTCAGCCTGAGCACGAAGGGAATGGACTGCCGGTCCTTTGGAGCAATTCAGCATTTTGGACTGGATAAAGGTTTTGTCAATATTTTTTCCCATCTCGCCACCAAGAGCATCCAATTCTCTTACCAGATGGCCTTTGGAGCTTCCGCCTACATTTGGGTTACATGGCATTAAGGCTATGCTTTCCGCACTTACTGTAAACATGATCGTATTCAGCCCCAGTCTGGCCCCCGCCAGCGCTGCCTCACACCCTGCATGTCCGGCGCCGACCACTACAATATCATAATTCTCTTCTAAATTTCTCATACTTTTCCCTCTATTTCTTCCATACTTAAACCAAATTTTATCTCTCAAACATCTACACAGCTGCTTTTAGCCCGCGTCCGTCTGCAAAAATCCCTTACTTACCCATACAAAATTTGGCAAATATTTCATTTACCAGATCTTCTCCCACTTCTTCTCCGGTGATCTTTCCAAGACTTGCATATGCCGCCATCAGATCAATAGAAAAGAAATCCTCCGGCATACCATCTTCGATGCTTCTCATTACCATTTCCAGACTCTGCAAGGCTTCTTCCAGCGCTTCTTTATGCCGGGCATTCGTAATATAAACCTCATCATTAAAGGAAATTTTCCCACTGAAAAACATCTCCCGGATAGTATCAGCCAGCTGTGTGACCCCAGTCTCTTCCTTTGCTGATACCGGAATCACAGGATGTCCGATTTTTCTCTCCAGTTCTTTTTGATCGACCGCCGGTGCAAGGTCTGTTTTATTATAAAGTACAATTGCCTTCCTGCCTTCCAGCAGTTCTATGATTTCTTCATCATTTTCATCCAGAGGTGTGGAGCTGTCTACCACATATAAGATCAAGTCTGCATCCTTTGCTGCTTCCCTGGCACGGGTCACTCCGATCTTTTCCACTACATCCTCAGTCTCACGGATTCCCGCCGTATCCACGATTTTCAAAGTAATTCCATGAAGAGTAATGTACTCTTCCAGAATATCTCTGGTAGTCCCTTCAATATCTGTGACAATCGCTTTATTCTCTCCCACCAGAAGATTCAGAAGAGAAGATTTTCCGGCATTTGGTTTTCCCACGATAACAGTCTTGATTCCCTCCCGGATGATCTTGCCGTCTGCGGAGGTTTTCAACAGCTCTTCAATAGATTTCTGCTCTTTTTCCACAATTTCCTGTAATTTCTGTGGATATCCATCCAGGCTGATATGTTCCGGATCATCCAGTGCTGACTCGATAAATGCAATCTCATAGAGCAGCTCATCACGGATCTCCTTTATGGTCTTCTGCACAGAACCTTTCAACTGACTCATGGAACTTTTCAATGCATATTCATTTTTCGCCTGGATCACATCCATAACTGCCTCTGCCTGTGAAAGATCCAGCCTGCCATTCAGAAAGGCTCTTTTGGTAAACTCGCCTGGGCCGGCGATTTTGGCTCCGTTTTTCAAAACAGTTTCCAATACGCGGTTCATAGCATAGACGCCGCCATGACAGTCAATTTCCACGGTATCTTCTCCGGTGAATGTTTTGGGTGCCCTCATGACCATGACCAGTACTTCATCTACCACTTCTTCCCCATCATAAATATATCCATAATGGATCGTATGGGTAGGTACTTCCTTTACCTTTTTCTTTCCGCCTTTAGAGCGGTAAATGCGGGATATAATGTCCATGGCCTCAGGTCCGCTGATCCGGATGATTCCGATCCCCGAAGCACTCACAGCAGTAGATATCGCTGCAATTGTTGTATTCATGTAGATTCCTCCATCTAAACCACAATATAACCTGTTTTTTCAATGTCTTTTTTATTGGCGGTTACTTAATATTCGCTGTACCAGGTTCAAACGCCTTATCATTTTTATTATACAAAAAAAGTTATCCCAGGGAAAGACATGAAAACAAAAGCTTTTCGCTTTAGCTCTTCCATCTTTCACCTGGAATAACTTACCTGTCAGAGGGTAAATGATTTTTCAAACACGCTCTGACATCATATTATGCAAGATTTACCATCTTTTTAACTTTACCACTACGTGACGATATGGCTCCTCACCTTCGCTGACAGTTTCTACATACTTATTGCCCTGAAGTGCTGAGTGGATGATCCTTCTCTCATATGGATTCATAGGCTCAAGTATCACTGGCTTTCTGGTTTTCTTTACCTTGTAGGCAATGCCTCTGGCAAGGTTTTCCAGAGTCTCCTTGCGGCGTCTGCGGTAATCCTCTGTATCAAGCTTTACTCTGATATAGTTTGCCTTGCCTTTATTTACCACAAGACTTGTCAGATACTGCAGGGAATCGAGAGTCTGTCCTCTCTTACCGATCAAGATTCCCATATCCTCACCTTCAAATGCAACCTCCAGGCATCCGTCGCTGGTGTTGTATTTGGATGTGATTTCAACCTCCCCAAGATTCATGGATGCAAACACATCGCGAAGGAAAACAACAGCTCTTTCCTCAATTTCTTTGATCTCAACCGAATCTGTGATGATCTCAACTGGTTTGGACTGCTTTGGTTTTTCTTCTCTTGGCTCTTTTGGCATTTTTTCCTTTGCAGGTCTTGCCGGACGATCCTTAAAGTTTTTCTCCTTTGCAGGACGTGGCTGTTTTTCCTTTGTTTCCTTTGGCTCTTTTATTTCTTTTACAGATGCTTTTTCCTTTGCCGGCTCACTTGCTCTGGCAGTTTTTTCGGTTTTTGCATAAGGTCTGGCAGGCTTTTTGTTCTGCTCTTCTTTAATCGCATCTACTTTTACGGTATCCACGATTTCCTGTAATTCCTCATCCTCAGAAACAGTATTGATTTTGCGTGCTTTGATGATTGCCGGTTTACTTCCGATTCCGAAAAATCCGGAACTTCCTTCAGAAACCACTTCAATATCCAGCTGATCACTGGAGACACCTAATTCGATGCACGCCTTGGTGATTGCTTCATT
>CAKRRX010000087.1 GCA_934394595.1 uncultured Blautia sp.
ACTGGCCTGGACATTTGCGAAGCAAAAGGCACTGAGTGACGAAGTCACGAGGTGACCGCTGGACTCACGCAAGGTTATAAATTGATTCCATTAGGATGTAACATGTATGTAGTTTTGAAGATATGAACCTCTTCAGGAACGGTAGCCGTTATGGTTATCGTTTTTTTTCGTCTAAATCATTTCTCGCGGCTGGAAATTTTTTCGATATTCACTGAGTGTATATCCAGTCAGCTCTTTAAAATATTTTCCAAGATGACTTTGAGAAGAAAATCCCAGATTCGCAGCAATCTCGCTGTAGCTGAAGGAAGAATAAAGCAGCATATTTTTTGCCAGGCGGATTTTTTCCTGACGAATATAGCTGGTAAGAGAAATTCCCTCATATTTATGGAAAATGCAGGAAAGATAATCAGCATTTAATCCCAGCTTCTGTGCAATCTGAGACACTGTGAGCTTTTCATGAAGGTGTAGAGTAATGTATTCCTTACACCTCAAAATGTAGGGACTTTTTTTGTGCAAATAATCTGGTTTGGCCTGATTCAGATCATGAACCATAGCGGCGAACTGAAATTCAGCAGCACGTTTTAGTCGCTCGATCTTAGAAGGGGAGGAACAATTGTCAATTTCCTGAATATAGGCATCACAAAGAGAAAGGGCGATTTCCGGGGCAAGTCCGCCTCGAATGGCAGAACGGCTGGCAAGAGCCACAAGCACCACTGCCAGATATTTGCTGTTTCGAAGAGGATTTTTTGACAAAGTTCCAAGCTTTCCTAAATAGTCCTCGGAAATGCTTTTTTGCAAAAGCTGGGTATCTCCATTTTGAATACTTTGTTGCTCCCGTAGTTCCTGATCATAGGGATTGTGCTTATTTCCATATTCCAGGTTGTGGAAAAAAAGATCTGAATAAGTGATCAGAGGATTGGTTAGAAACTGATCTTTCAACATACTATCGCTCCTTGCTGAAAATTTCATATCTGCTGTTAGAAAAATGACAGAGGAACCGAATAAGAACCTCTTTTAATTTTATGATACCATCAATTTTGCAAATTATCCAGAAAAGAACAAAGAAATATGTTATTAATCAAAGAATAATAATATAAATGAGTCTATTTACAGGGTAAACTGAAGAAAAAACGGGAGATTTGTGAAGATGAAAGAGATTTTATTTGGTGCAGCATATTATGCAGAGTACATGCCCTACAACAGAATCAAAGAAGACCTGAAAATGATGCGTGATGCCGGAATGAATGTGATTCGTATCGCTGAATCTACATGGAGCGTGATGGAACCAAAGGAAGGAGTCTTTGATTTTTCTTATATTGATGCAGTTTTGGATGAGGCAGAGGCTACAGGAATGTATGTCATTATAGGAACGCCTACTTATGCAGTTCCATCCTGGCTGGTCAGGAAAGAACCGGATATTATGGTTACCTCGAAGGAGGGACAGGCCATTTACGGACACAGGCAGATTATGAATATCCTGAATCCTGTGTACAGAGAACGAAGTGAGATCATGATCCGCGCCCTTCTTACACACACGGCAAAAAGAGCCTGTGTAATCGGTTTTCAGATCGACAATGAAACAAAGCACTATGGGAATTTTGGAAAACAGATTCAGGAACTTTTCCGGGAATATATGAAAGAAAAATTTGTTACTACGGAGGCTTTCAACAAGGCTTTTTATCTGAATTACTGGAGTAATTCCATTGCAGATTGGGAGGATTTTCCAGATATGAGAGGCTGCTGCAATGGGGGACTTGCCAGCGAATTTGCAGAATTTCAGCGAAAAACAGCAGCAGAATTTCTTTTCTGGCAGGCTGATCTGGTGAAAGAGTATAAAAGAGAAGAGCAGTTTATTACCCATAATCTTGATTTTGAATGGAAAAAATTTGGCGCGCAGATTGCTCAGGATGGATACTCTTATGGTATACAGCCAGATATCAATCATTATGAGGTGGCAAAATGTCTCACTTTGGCAGGAACAGATATCTATCATCCGACAAAGGATTGCCTTACAGGAGCAGAAATTGCGTTTGGAGGAGATGCAATCCGTACACTGAAAGATCAGAGCTATCTAGTGCTGGAATGCCAGGCCCAGGCATTTAAGTACTGGACTCCTTACCCGGGACAGTTGCGTCTACATGCCTACAGCCATCTTGCAAGCGGTGCCTGTGGTGCCATGTACTGGAACTGGCACAGTATCCACAATGGCTATGAAACTTACTGGAAAGGCGTGCTGAGCCATGACCTGCAGCCAAACCCGGTATATGAAGAAGCTGCTGTGATTGGCCATGAGTGGAAAGAAAGACAGGAAAAATTCCTTCTGAAAAAAAAGAAAAATCAAGTTGCACTGCTGGTAGACGCTCATTCTCTGGATGCTATGAAATGGTATCCGGTAGACAAAGCTCTGAGCTATAACGATATTGTAAGATGGATGTATGACAGCCTGTATGAAATAAACCTGGAATGCGATATTGTAGATGCCCGGATGGCTTTGGAACAGGGCTTTGATAAATATAAAATGGTTGTAGCTCCAGGATTGTACAGTGCAAAGGAGGAGCTGCTTAAGCAGCTGGATGCATTTGTGGCAAAAGGAGGCATGCTGGTAGCTGGTTTCCGCTCTTTTGTTGCAGATGAGTATCTGAGTGTATATCCAGATATACAGCCCCACCTGCTGCATAAATGTCTGGGAATGCATTATCATCAGTTTACAGAGCCTGGAACTGCGAAGCTTCTGCATCGGGAAGTAAAATATCACGCAGAGCTGCTTGTGACGGATACAGCTAAAACAATAGCCATGTATGAACATAAATACTGGGGGGAATATGCAGGAATCACCAGAAATGAGTATGGAAGTGGCGTGGCATATTATATTGGATGTTATACAGAAAAAGCTACGTTGAAGGAGCTTTTCCAAAAAGCAGCAGAAGACGTGGAAATCGAATTTCCAGGTGAAAAAGAAGTATATCAATGGCCGGTGATTATTAGAAGCGGAGAGAATCCCTGTGGACATAAAATACATTATATTTTGCACTATGCAGACCAGGAAAAAGAGATTTTATGCCCTTATGAAAATGCAATCGATCTGCTTACCGGTAAAATCTATGAGAAAGGCACGCCGCTGGTATTAAAAGAGTGGGATGTAAAAATTCTGGAAGAAAGCTAAGTAAAGCGCACATATGCGGAATTGCTGACTTTCAGGATGTCAGCAAAAGTAGGCATGTCCGTTTATGCTCAAATAAAAAGATTTTCCTCTTGAAATCTGTCGGAAAATGTAGTAAGTTTATATCTAACACGCTGCTAAACACAGAACACACATTCTGTTTGCAGTGTATATGAAGGGGGAAATCGATAATATGGAAAATGTGAAAAAAAGAGCTTCTTTCCGGGAGACATTTCTGGGAAATAAAGCTTTTTACAAGATGGTGCTTGCAATTGCAGTACCAATCATGATACAAAATGGTATCACGAATTTTGTCAGTCTTCTTGACAATATTATGATCGGAAGAATTGGCACAGAGCAGATGTCTGGTGCAGCCATTGTTAATCAGCTTCTGTTTGTGTACAATCTTTGCCTTTTTGGAGGAGTATCCGGAGCTGGTATTTTCACGGCTCAGTATTCCGGTCTGAAAGATCATGAAGGAGTGCGACAGACATTCCGCTACAAATTATGGCTGGTATTTATCCTGACGATTGCTACCATTTTGATCCTTCTTACATCCGGGGAGGCTCTGATCGGAATGTATCTGAAGGGAGAGGGCAGTGCTGCAGCGCTGGAAGCCACCAGAAGATATGGAATGCAGTATCTGAAGATTATGCTGGTGGGGCTGCCGCCATTTATGATCAGCCAGGTTTATTCCAGTACTCTGCGTGAATGTGGAGAGACAGTACCGCCTATGAAGGCTGGTGTTGCAGCGGTGTTGGTAAATCTGGTATTTAACTATCTGCTTATTTATGGAAAATTTGGATTTCCACAGCTGGGTGTGGAAGGTGCTGCTGTTGCAACGGTTTTATCCCGTTATGTAGAGGTGGCTATTGTGGCAGTGTGGACTCACACTCATACAGAACGGATGCCTTTTGCAAAGGGGCTCTACAGCACTTTGAAAGTTCCGGCATATCTCACAAAGAAAATCCTGATCAAGGGAACTCCGCTGCTGCTGAATGAGACTCTCTGGGCGGCAGGAATGGCAATTCTCACCCAGTGTTACTCTGTGCGTGGGCTGAATGTGGTTGCTGCCCAGAATATTGCAAATACCATTAACAATGTATTTAATGTTGTATTTATTGCTCTGGGTGATTCTGTGGCCATTGTAGTAGGACAGCTTCTAGGCGCCGGCAAGATGAAAGAGGCCAGGGATACGGATAATAAGATGATTGCTTTTTCCGTTATGTGCTGTACAGGTGTGGCACTTGTCATGCTGGTAGTTGCGCCTCTGTTCCCCATGCTCTATAAGACAAATCAGGAAGCAAGAGTGCTTGCCCGATATTTCATTATGCTCATGGCATTTTTTATGCCACAGAATGCATTTTTGCATGCTACATATTTTACACTGCGTTCCGGAGGTAAGACTATCATCACCTTCCTTTTTGACAGTGTGTTCATATGGTGTGTCAGTGTTCCTATTGCGTATTGTCTCAGCCATTTTACGGGGATTCATGTGCTGGCGGTGTTTGCTCTGGTGCAGGTGGGAGATATTTTGAAGTGTATTGTGGGATTTGTCCTTGTGAAAAAAGGTGTATGGCTGCAAAATATTGTTTCTTCCCATTAAAAATGCATAAGAAAAAGCGATTCTCTTTTATTGAAAAGGTAGAAGAGAATCGCTTTTTACGTGACGGGAAATCTCTGTAACGTTGGAGTGCACTTAAAGAAAGAATAACTCTCCTGTTCTGCTTACCTCATATCCGGTCTGCTCTTTTAGAATCATTTTATAGTCGTCTGAACGTACAATATCCAGAAGAGCCTGGAAACCAGGCATGGAAAGGGAGGCTTTTTCCATGACCAGATACATGGGAAGCTTTTTCAGAGGAACAAAGGAAAGGGAAGATAACTGGTGTGCAGCATATTCCTCTCCAATAGCGGTATCTGCCTTCCGACTGGAAACTGCAGCAGCTGTGGAAAGGTCAGAGACAAGCTCTGAACTGTAGCCAGCGATTGAGGAAGGGGAAATTCCCTCCTGCAAAAGGATGCGATCCAGACAGATCCGGGAAGTGCTTCCCTTTTCTCGGTTAGCCAGGCGTACATCTGGTCGGAGAAGATCCTGAATACTTTGGATATTCTTTGGATTCCCTGCAGAAACGTAAAAACCAAGAGTATACTCATACAGATAAAGAAGAGCCAGGCTGGTTCCAGGGACAATATGCGAGATATCTTCCTTTGACAGGCTGGCGCAGGCAATATGAGCTTTTTTAAAGTAAAGGGAGTACAGACTGTTATATCCGTTCATATAAGACTGCAGTACCGGAAGCCCCTGGGGATGAATGGAAATCTGGCTGATCAGAAGCTCCAGGGCAGGAGAAAACTGACCGCACAGGATCAGACCGCTGGAATGGAGCAGATAGTCCCGCTTTAAAAGAGAACTTTCAGGTGGCAACTCAGGAAGCTGTTCATGGGAATCAGCAGGTACACAACCGGTACGATTCAGATACTGCTTCAGCTGCTGTTCACTGATACGAAGCTGCTTGCCCACCTTGGATGAATAGAGTTCTCCACGTTTGATCAATTCGTAGACGGTTGTCTTTTTTATTTGAAGCTTATCGGCTACTTCCTGAGCGGTATAAAGCTTATTCATCAATTCCCACCATTACGTTTGTAGCTTTGATCACGGCATAGGCATCAGAACCTACTTCCAGACCAAGTTCTTCCACAGCGGCACAGGAAATGGTCGCGGTGATAATATTGCCGCCGCCAATGTCGATGGTTACGATGGAATTGACAGCCCCTTTATTGATGTTGATCACTTTTCCTTTTAACTGGTTACGTGCGCTTAATTTCATAAATTAAAACCTCTTTTCCTGGTATTATTAGAGGTACCTCGGAAATAGCTTTTTCGGCATGATTCAGATTGTTGAGGTACCTCTTGTATTAGGATATATGATAGCATGGAACCTGGAAATTGACAAGAAAATCATAAAAAAATTGTATAAACAAAAAAGAATTTGCGGGTCGAATTGACATACGAAAACAAATAAAGTATAATGAATAAAACTAAACGAAACAAAACAAAACCGAACAATATGGAGGAAAAAGAAATGAAAAAAAGAATTTTTGCTGCATTAATGGCCGGTATGATGGGAACTATGATGCTTGGCACTACCATGGTATCTGCAGAGGAGATCGAGGTAAAGGGTGAGGTTTATGCATTTATCGCAGCCAGCTTAAAGAACGCTATGGAGGAAATCCAGACAAATTTCAATGAGACATATCCGGATGTTGAGATCCTGTACAATCCAGACAGCTCAGGAACCCTGCAGACTCAGATCGAAGAAGGAGCACGTTGTGACATTTTCTTCTCAGCAGCAACAAAGCAGATGGATGCTCTTGTAGAGGAAGGGCTTGCAGATGGTGATTCTGTAGTTGATCTTCTTGAGAATAAAGTAGTTCTGATCAAGCCAAAGGATGGAAAGACTAAGGTTACCGGATTTGAGAATATCACAGATGCAGCTAACCTTGCGCTTGCAGGAGAGAGTGTTCCGGTAGGGCAGTATTCTAGGGAGATTTTTGAGAACCTGGGAATCACAGATGAAGTGAACAATATGGAGATCAATGAAGGCAAGAATGTCACAGATGTACTTACCTCTGTAAGCGAGGGATCAAATGAGGTGGGTATTGTTTATGCGACAGATGCAGCGTCAGTTGCAGATTCTGTTGATATTATTGCGGAAGCACCGGAAGGAAGCCTGAATACACCGGTTCTCTATCCGGTAGGTCTTGTGGAAGATAAAGAGGCAAGTGATGAGGATGCAGCTGCTGTGGCAGCATTCTTTGAGTATCTGCAGTCCGATGAGGCAATTGCAGTATTTGAAAAATATGGTTTTACCACTTATGTAAAAGCTGACGATGCATCTGAGAAAGAGACAGAAGAGACCACAGAGGACACAGAAGGTGCAGCAGAGGAAACTGAGGACGCTGTAAACTAAGAGTGACAGATATTTTCAGAGGATAAAAATATGGGAGAATTTCTCAGCGAGATCAATTGGAGTCCTTTGTGGATTTCTTTGAAAACAGGTGTAGTATCCACAGTGATCGCATTCTTTCTGGGGGTATTCTGTGCCAGGAAGATCATGAAGCTGAAACCGGGGGCAAAGGCAGTACTGGATGGTATTCTTACCATGCCTCTGGTACTTCCGCCTACAGTGGCAGGCTTTTGCCTGCTGCTGATTTTCAGTCTAAAAAGACCTTTTGGAAGTTTTCTGCTGGAAAAATTCGATGTCAAAGTGGTACAGACATGGACTGGATGTGTGATCGCAGCTGCTGTGATCGCTTTTCCTCTTATGTACCGCAATGCGCGGGCTGCATTTGAACAGGTGGATGTAAATCTTATTTACGCAGGACGCACTTTGGGAATGAGTGAGGGCAGGATCTTCTGGAAGGTGATCATGCCGGCAGCTGGCCCTGGGATTGCTTCCGGTACAGTGCTTGCTTTTGCACGTGCTATTGGAGAATACGGAGCGACTTCCATGCTTGCAGGAAATATCCTGGGCAAGACAAGAACAGTTTCTGTAGCTATTGCGACGGAGACTGCGGCAGGTAATTTTGATATAGCTGGATTTTGGGTTGTAGTAATCATTCTGCTGTCCTTTGTTGTGGTAGCTGCGATTAATATTGTTTCAGGCAGAGGCATGCGGACCAGAAGGTGGATATAATGGCAATTGAACTTGATATTGAGAAAAATTTCAAAGGTTTTTCTCTCCATGTAAAATTAAAAGGGCAGGATGGCACCATGGGAATCCTTGGAGCATCCGGAAGCGGTAAAAGTATGACCTTGCGTTGCATTGCCGGAATAGAGACTCCGGATCGGGGAAGGATCATCATTAACGGGAAAACGGTATTTGATTCAGAACAGAAGATAAATCTTAAGCCACAGGGGCGAAGAGTGGGATATCTGTTCCAGAATTATGCTCTTTTTCCCACTATGACGGTGGAAAAAAACATTGCCTGTGGATTCCGCGGAGAAAAAAAAGATCTGAAGGAAAAGGTGGCTGATTACATAAAGCGTTACCATCTGGAAGGTCTGGAAAAGCATCTGCCCTCTCAGTTGTCCGGTGGTCAGCAGCAGCGTGTAGCTCTTGCGCGCATGATGATCGGGGAGCCGGAGGTGATTCTTTTGGATGAGCCTTTTTCAGCGCTGGACGGGTATTTGAAGGATATTTTGCAGCGAGATATGCAGTGCTTCCTGAAGGACTATAAAGGTGATATGATCCTGGTAACCCACAGCCGGGACGAAGCCTACAAGTTTTGCAGTCAGCTTACGCTGCTGCACAACGGACATGAGATCCTGACAGGAGAAACCCGCCAGATCTTTGAGAAGCCACAGTATCTGGAGGCAGCGAGACTTACCGGCTGCAAGAATTTCTCAGCTGTGCAGAAAATGGGAACTCATGAGGTTTATGCATTGGACTGGGAACTGATGCTTTCTACTGTAGAGGAAGTGCCAGATGATGTGACGCATATTGGAGTTCGTGGACATTGGCTGAAGGAAGCGGATACTGTAGGAAAGAATACCATGGCAGTGCAGGTAACAGAGTATATCGAGACTACATTTGAACATCAGTATCTGATCCGGAATAAAGATGCACAGCAAAGCACACCACTTTGGTGGATGCGAAGGAAAAATAATTTCCAGGAAGCACCGGAGACGAATATGCCGGAGTATCTGTATTTTCCACCGGAGCATGTGATGCTATTGAAAAATTGATCTTTGCAGAAAAAACTATTTAAAACACGCTCTGGTTGACTACATGATTGACTACGTTACAGATCTTTCAAAATGAAAAACGCCGGAAACCCAGTAAAATCAAGGCTTCCGGCGATCAAGGAAACAGGGGATGAGAGAATCGAACTCCCACCAAAGGTTTTGGAGACCCCTATCATACCATTTGACCAATCCCCTAAATGTTTATCTGTTGCAATTATACATACAAAAGAAACACTTGTCAAGACAAATCTTCTTTTTCTTCTTCTTTTTCTTGAAAAAAATTGCCGCAGCGAAGAAAAATGGCAGATATAAATCAGATGATAAGCGGAGATGGAGGGATTTGAACCCTCGCACCGGTTACCCGGCCTACCGCATTTCGAGTGCGGACCCTTCAGCCACTTGGGTACATCTCCAGAACATCTCTTTCATTATATCTGTGCATTCTGAAAAGGTCAATCTTTTTTTCATTATTGACGGGAAAAGAATAGTGTAATATCATATAGTGAAAAAAAGAACAATTATCAGGAGCGGCAGAGTTTTCTGCCCCTTTGCGAGGAGTGTGTATATGAGTGACAAGAAAACAGCAATTGAAAATGCAGTAGCTCGCCTTACGGCAAATTATCGGAAAGAAGAGCTTTTTCTTACAAAGAGTGGAAGACATCTTCCTGTACGTGCGGAGATCATTGACTTTGTAAAAGAGATGAGATCTGTGATATTTCCGGGATATTTTGATGTAGATTCCGGAGCTGCCGTTTTTCCGGAGCATTATACAGGATATCTTTTGAATGACCTGTTTGACCGCATGAGAAAGCAGGTAGAGATTGCATTTCTTTATATGGGAGAAGAGCAGACTCATGCCTGCGGAAAGGCATCAAAGGTAACTGCCAGCTTTTTTAACCAGCTTCCGGATGTGCAGGAAATGCTGCTGAAGGATGTACAGGCAGGCTTTGATGGTGACCCGGCAGCCAAGAGCAAGGAGGAGATCATATTTTCCTATCCTGGATTTCTGGCGATTTATGTGTATCGTCTTGCACACATCCTGTATCTGGAAAAAGTTCCGTTTATACCAAGGATTATGACAGAATATGCCCATGACCATACTGGAATTGATATCAATCCGGGAGCGACTATCGGAGAATATTTCTTTATCGACCATGGAACCGGTGTGGTAATTGGTGAGACTACTACCATTGGAAACAATGTGAAGCTCTATCAGGGTGTGACTCTGGGTGCCCTTTCCACAAGAAAAGGCCAGCAGCTTTCCGGAGTGAAACGTCATCCTACTATTGAAGATAATGTGACGATTTATTCCAATTCCAGTGTTCTTGGCGGAGAGACTGTAATTGGGGAAAATACTATCATTGGTGGTAATACCTTTATTACCGAGTCTATTCCAGCCAATTCCAAGGTCAGTGCAAAAAGCCCTGAGTTGGTGATCAAGAAGCCCCGCACTCATACGGAAGCAGTAAATGTGTGGGATTGGGAAAATTAAAAACGATTTGGAGCATAAGTTGTCCGGATGCGGTTGTCACAGCCGCTGTGGTGCCTTCATCCGGGCGTGCTTTTTCCAATAATGTGGCAATAAAATAAAAAATATAAAAAATTTAAAAAAGTTATTGACAAATCCTTTGATTTCGGATATACTAAATTTCGCTGTGACAGACAAGCACACTGAAATGTGCGGGTGTAGTTCAATGGTAGAACACCAGCCTTCCAAGCTGGATACGTGGGTTCGATTCCCATCACCCGCT
>CAKRRX010000088.1 GCA_934394595.1 uncultured Blautia sp.
GATCACGGCTGCGGTCTTCTTCAGAAGAGGATGCCTGATATGCTCCAGCTTTGCCATGCCAAGCCGGTCAATGGACTCTCCGGAAAGACTTTTTTCGTAGTCTTCTTCTGACATTCGCCACATATGGATACGGTCACCAAATCTTTGCCAGAGACGGTCTGCAATTCCCAGGCCATCCGGATCCAGATCCCCGCTGTAATAAATATCTGCCCCACTGTCCAGAAGCAGGGAAATCACTTCCAGCGCCACAGCACGAAGCTGGCCTGAAGTACATAATAATGTAAGTTTCTGATTCCCCACTCTGTTCAAAAGCCAGGTAAAAACCATCTCATTTTCCACAACATAGACTTTCAGCCCTGCTGCCTGGACTTTCGTGATTCCACGCAGGTTCTCCATGGTGATCACACAGGGCTCCCCCAGCTGGCAAAATGCCTCATAGGCCGGATGCCACCCATCATTGTCTCTATGAAGGCGCAGGCCATAAACATGAAGCATAGACGACACATTGTCCGGTATCACCCCTGCATTTTGCAGCAGATTTCGCCAGCCATGAGCTGTTCCCGGAAAATCCTCCCCTTTCAGATAACAAATTCCATGAACCAGAAGCAGGCCAGCCCCTGTGCCTCTGTCAAAATAGTGGGGATTTCCGGATATCTCGGCAGCAAACACTGCCAGAGGACTTTCCGTCCCTGTTTGTTCCATCCCTTTCAGAGTTTCCAGCGCCTGTCCCACATTGCGAACCAGGGTTTCCGCCTGTACTGGATTGTTCTGATATTCCCTGTTCAGAAGGTAATAGCCATACTTCTTTTCGGAAATCAGCGCCTGCAGCCACGATAATGCGGCAAAATTTTCCTCTCCTGCAAAATTTGCGGCTGCAACCGGCGCTTTAGATTCTGCGAAATATTTCGTTTCTGTAGATTCCCGGAAATAGCTGCAGCATCTCTCCCAGAATTCCTGCTTTTCCCTTCTGGCAGCCTCCTGTCTTCCCCGGTTGGTGTAAAGCTCCTCCCCGAAATACTCCTCCAGGACTTTTTTCATCTCTACCGGGGCATAACGTGTTTTTTGCAGGCTTTTTTCAAAGTCAGCAAAGGAAAAGCAGATGTTTTCTTCATAGAAGGTCTTTCCTAACAAACCTCCTATGGCTTTTCTCTCCTCTTCTGATGTATTTTTCAGAGAAATCCTCCCAGCTGCTTTGCCGTAGGATTTCCATTTTTTCAGAAGTTCCTGGAAACATCGCCTGTAAGCTTTCTGTCCCTTAAAATACTCTGCACATTCACGGTTATTCTCACACATCTAATATCCTTTCATAGCCGTTCCATCTGTACCGTATCACAGACACGATCTGGGAATTCTGCGGTCTCAAAAGCTCTGCGATCCGCAGTCCTTTTACAGTGGAGAAGCATCCCCACAGTGCCTGTGAGTTCATGATATAGTCAAAATCAAGCTTATGCACCAGTTCAAACATACTGCTGATATTCTTATCATCTACTCCTGCAAATGCCTCATCCAGAGCAATCATACGGGGATGATCCTCATTCTTTGCTTTCTTATACTGGGCGTTCACTGATGCAAAAAGAGGCACATACATGGCCATAGCTTTCTCTCCGCCGCTGAAACGGTTAAAGGCCGCATTGGTAAGAGGCTTTTTCTGTTCCTCGCCTCTTCGGAAGTACATATGAAATTCAAACCATCTTCGGTAATCCAGTGCATCACGCACCAGATCCATATAATTGATCACACCGCCAGACTCTTCCAGCTTCTGCTTCTCCATACGGATCTTGCTTCTGAAATGAGCCGCAACCTTTTCTATATCTTCCATGGTAAGAAGAGCTCTGTCCCTTAAAAGGATCTGCTCCAGGTCTGCGGTATCCAGTTCCATATCGTTCTGTGCTTTCCTTGGCTTCCAGTCAAGAGAAAAGCTAAGACCCATGGAGGTGTCCATGTCTTTCATCAGCTGTGACATATCCAGCACCCATTTCCGGCTTTCTGCAATCCGGTCTGTAAGCTGCTGACTGATTGTCTGGGAAAGGATATCCTCAAAAAGTTCCCGGTCCTTTGTCTGGATGAGAAGCTCCGTCTCATCAATAGCAGCCTTTAGAATTCCATAAAATTCTTCCAGATATACTTTCTTTCCATTCCAGGTAGATACAACACGCTGGCGCTTGCGCAGTGCTGAAATTCCCACTTCTGTTCCGTCTGCGTCCTCAAAACAGTCTTCCAGGTTGGTACCGTAATTGGTCAGGCTTCCATTGTGACGCTGGTAAGCCAGATACAAAGAACGAAGCATATCTGCCGGTTCTCTGTTTTTGTCGGTATCTCTTAGCATCCCCACTGCTATTTTGGCACATTCCGGCAGAGTTCTGCCCTCCCGGTCAATTACAAGCTTCAGCCCAAGCTCTTCCTCAAAATACTTTCTCAGATAAGTCTCCACCTGGATCTGCTGCTGCAGTTTTTCTTTCTGCTTTGGCTCATCCTCCAGCATTTTATCCAGCCTGTCAGCCAGTACTGCCAGATCACGGCTCAAAGAATTGCTTTCCTCGCTGATCTGATTTAACTCCCGGCGCAGCTCCTTCAGACGGTTTGCCTTTTCCACAATTTCCGGCCGGTTTAAATAATCCTCAAATTTCCGGATCTGAATATCACATTCTTTTACTTTTGTGCTGTAATTTCTCTGATCCACAAACGCCATGTCCATGGTCTCTTCATACTGGGAGATCTTATCCTCCACCATAATGCGTTTGCTTCGCTCTGATGAAATCTGCACCAGAATCTGACGGATTTCCTGCCATAAGCTTTTATATTCCCCGATGGCATCCCTCACTTCATCATATGCTTCTTTTGTCCTTCCATAGGGAAATAATTTACATTTCTTAAGTACAATCTGATATTTCTGATTTTTCTCCCCTGCCAGCTTCTGTTCCAGCTTTTCCTGCTTTTTCAGCTCTTCCAGAAGCATCTGCAGCATAAGCAAACATTGTTTTTCCTGATCCAGAGCTTCATTGATTCCTGCAAAACCAGGCAGGCTTTCATATTCCTGCTGCAGCTTTTCCACTCTGGTTTCTATAATGGAAATCGCCTGGTCAGCTTCATGGATTTCCTCTGTAATTTCCTGAATACGTTTTTTCAGTTCCTGGATCTTCTGCTCTTTTCGTTTCTTTCTGGCAAGAATCCCCACAAATTCCGCACTGTCTTTTTGGGCTTTTCCAAGGAGGATTCCATGACGGAACCAGCCATCTTTTCCAAGATAGACCTTCCAGCTATGCCGCTGATCCGGCATACCTTTTTCTGTTCCTTCCGTTTCCGGGACACGAATTCCTGTACCGCTGACTTCACAGGGTTCCATTCCGGAGCCTTTTATTCCCTCTGTCTCTGATATCTCCCATTCATAAATATTACTCAGGATCCTTGCAGTACTTTCTTTTTGTTTTTCATTTAACTCATCACTTACTGTAAGACCGGAAAACCCGGAATTTCCAAAATCAGGCACATCCAGGATCGTATCCAGAAATTCCGGACACTTTTTACGGACATAAGCCAGATCTTCTGCTGCCACTACAAGGGCATCCAGAATTCCCGCACTCTCCAGCTGCGCTTCCAGCCTGGCGCTTGCAGCCTCGTCCAGTTCCGGTGAAAATTCCACAGCTTTATAAAATGGCACAGCCTGGATCCCGACTTTTTCCAGAGCAGCCCGGGAAGCGGTTACTCTTTCTTTTCGCTCCGGCTCCAGTTCTTCCTGATTCTGCAGCTGTACAAGTTCCTTTTGCCCATCGTCCAGTTCCTGGGACATAATTCTTTTTTTGTGAATTCTGTTATTTTTTTCGTCTGTCAGAGCTTGTCTCTGATTCTCATAATCTTTTCGGAAAAGCTCCTGAATAGCACCGGCATCCCCGGCGGCCTGATACTCTCTGGCCTTCTCTTCGACCTCCAGAAGAACCTCTCTGCCAGGCTTCCACTGCTGTGCATTTTCTGCCTTTTCAAATACCTCCTGTACCCAGCTGTCTATGCTGCTTAACACCTTTTCCCCGGCAGCTTCTTTTTCCTGTTCCAGTTTCTTTCGCTCTTTTTCAAGGGCTTCCAGTCTGACAGAGGCCTCATCATATTTCCGGGATAATTCTTCATACTCCAGGATTGCTTTCTGGCACTCTTCCACCTGTCTCTTTAACAGATCAAGGCTTTTGGTAATCTCATCTGCCTGGTCATATTCCTGAGTTTCCAGAAGCAAAACTGCCTTTTTATGATTCTCCCATTCCAAAACCTGCTGTACTTCTTCCAGCTCCTGCTTTTTTTCTTCCAGCTCCTGCTGTCTTGTTTCCAGATTGTCCTTTATTTCCTGGAGTTTCCTGTCTTCTTCCCTGATTTTTTCCTTGCATTCCTGGATTTTTTCCTCCCAGCGCTGCTGGTTTCTTCTGGCCTCTTCTTTTTCACTCCTTGCCAATTCCAGCTTGCGGTCAATATCCTCAAGCTCCATATCCATAAGACTGTTCTGCTCTGCCCTGGCAAGCTTTTCCTTTTCTTCCAGATCTTTTAACCGCTGCCCCTTTGCTTTTTGTTCTTCCCTGGTATTTGAGATTCTCTCTTCCTGCTGTTCAAGAAGTCTCTGCTCTGCCTCTACCTCCAGTCTTTTTTCCGTGTAGGCCTGGGCCTTTTTGGCCAGCATATACTGATTATAACGAGTGTATTCCGTCCTTATAATCTTAACATCTGCAAAAGCCCGGTTCAGCGCTTCCAGACTTTCCTGGATCTCGTCCATTTTCTCCATGGCATCCACCATGGCCCGCAGGTCTTCATCTGTCAGTGTCTGCAGGGAATCATTAAGGATCTCATAGACCTTGGTGGGCTTAAATTCCTTGGAAAGCTTGGGGGCACGTACCTTCACCAGAAGCTTGATAAACTGCTCATACTGTTCTTCCTTGCGGAATCCGAAAATATACTGGTTCACATGCTTTTTGTATTCACTCTGGCTGTCTGTAAAATAGTTTTCCTCCCCAAGTGCAGCTTTCAGTTCACGCTTGTCATAGGGGATCCTGGTACTTCCAGTTTCCTTATAAAGCCAGAGATCATGGCCGATTCTTCTTCCATCCAGAATCACAAAGCCCCAGAAATCCATGGCTTTGCCGCGCTTCGCCCTCTGTCCGATGCCAATGGTACGGTATTCTCCGGATTCTTCTTTTTTAAATTCCAGAAAAAGATAGCCTGTAGATTCTTCCTTTCCATCTTCCCCCAGAAAATAGTATTCCATTCTTCTGTCACTGGAGCCAAAAGGATCCAGACGGCTGGGAGTACGGTCTCCATCCAGTACAAAAGGGATAAAACTCTGGGTGGTAATGGATTTCCCGGAGGCGTTCTGACCACGAAGAAGCAGCTTTCCATCCACGAATTCAAAATCCTCTTCATCGTATAACCAGAAATTCACAAATCCGATCCGGTTCATTTTCCATCTGTCAGTCATTCCTTTGTTCCTCCCTTGAAATCTTCCGGATAATATCCTGTTATCCTTCCGACAGATGGTAATATTGTTATCATTTCTCCATCTTGTCTGATCATCATCCACATTTTCATGTATTCTGTTATATTCTCCAAAACCTTCTCTTCATCCATCTGCCGGTATTCCTTACTCCAGCCCTCTCCACATTCTTCTTTGCACTTTGCAAAAAGCTCCCGGAATTCCCCGGCTGTCATGAAAATACATTCATTCTCCTGCTTTTGCAGCTTTCCATCTGACAATGCATTCTGGATCCGGTCGCATATCAGCAGCACCAGCTCCGGCAGCATGGCATCTCTTGGATGCACAGCTCCATAAGTATCATTTTCTTCCAGAGTCAGACATGCCATATTTTTGTAGATATCCAGATTTCCCCCAAGATTTTCCCTGAGATACTTCGACACCCACTGGCGCTGGTTTTTCAGATAGATTCCGTCTGCATCATCATTTTCTTCCCAGTACATGGCAGGACACACTGCCAGCTGCCGGTATACACGGTTGATTCGCATACTTCCCCGGTCTTCCTCAAATTCCTCAAAATCATTTTTCTCAAAATCCTTCCAGGATTGGCAGGATGAAATATCTGTGGGAAAGCTGGTGGCAAAATACTTGGAATAACCAGTGTTCTCATACAGGACTTCCTGTCCTGCCTCCATTCCAAAAGACTCGCTGCGCCCCTCATAGACACGGAGCATCTGCAGCTTTTCCATATACTGTAAAACCCTGACCAGAGATTTTCTCTGGGAAAAAGAAGTCCAGTCAATGGACATATAACCTTTTAGCTGTGTTTCCACATAATCGATCAGCTCAGATAAAAGAAACTGCTCCTGTTCCGGCATATCTTCCAGATACATCAGGGCCACACACAAAATGCAGTAATCCCGGATGTCCGTAAATTCTCCGATTCCCATAAATGCTTCCGCATGTGCAGGGCGCTTTTCCAGCTTCAGAAGATTTTCGGTATGCACCAGCTTCCAGCCCAGCTGTTCTCTCACAAAACGCTGAAACTGGGGAATATCTCTTTTCACTTTATAATAGGTTTCCTTATCTGTATCTTTGCAGATCCAGAAATTTTCGAATAAGGTTCTAACTTCACTCATGATTTTTAAACTCCAATATGTAAGCAGGCATGGACAGGTCTCCATCCTCACATTTCAGGATGCATTCTCCCTTTTTCCGGATAAGACGATACTCCTGTCCGTATTCCGTGCGGCCGGTTTTCTGAGAGTTCATATTTGCCTGACTGATCCACAGTAAAAAGATCTTTCTGGTCTCCTCTGATACAGTCTCTTCGATTTCAGAAAAGTTAATTTTGTTATCTTTTATATAGTGAAGGACAATTTCCTTCTGTCTTCTTGCCTGGCGCAGATAATTCTCCCGCTGGATCAGCTTTTCCATGGTCCTGTCTGCAAAACCTCGTCGATCCTTCTTTTCCCTGTAAGTTCTGGTGTGGGGCTTCAGAAGAAACGTCGCAGGTTCTTCCTCGTAAACACTCCGGTTGATGGAGTCTGCCTCTCTTGGCTCCAAAGTCCGGAAATGCTCAATTCTTTGTATGCCAAATACATGGGCGGAAAGCTTCTGGGCTTCTTCCAGGCTTTCACATTTCAGAAACAGTTCCAGGAACTTCCGGTAATCATCCTTTCTGCTGATTCCCCAGTTCTGGATCTGGACGATCAGGGCTGCATTCTGTATGATATTTCGAATTACATCATTGGTGATCCTCAAAACCTTTTTGCACTCACAGTCTCTTCCCGGCAAATCCACAAACCAGTTTTTCAGGGAATTCCATTTTCCATTTACATTTTCACGAATGCTGGACTCTGCATTTCCATGGATTTCCAGAAGGGCGTGGGGAATATCCAGCTCGCTTTGCACAACTTTTTCCAAAATAACAGTTTCCATAACGGGGATATTTTTCATCAGGATCTGCTCAATCCGCCTGGAATGGCGCTGCAGCTCCTGCACAAATTCATTGAGATATTTGATAAATTTATCCTTATGGACAATAAATTCCACAGACTTCATCAGCTGTTCCGTCTTTCCGGAATAGAAATCCCTGAGATAATCCTGATAATTCTGGTTCAGCCGCTTAAAGTCCTCCTGCAAAAGATTCCACCACTCATTCACCTCTTTTAAAGATGCCTGCTCCATCTGCTCTGCTTCTTCCAGGCTTCTTTCCAGCCGGACAAAGAAATTGGTGGACAGACTTCCGGATTCCAGGAAAAGATTCTCCAGGCGTACCGTCATACGCTCGATCTCTACCGCATATTCGGACATGGTATACTGATACTGCTTATTCTTATAATCGGCAATGGTATATACTCTTCCCGGATCCTGGATGGGTGTTAGATTCTTCCATTTCACAAGGGCTTCCAGATCCAGAACCAGCTGCTCTAAGGAATAATCGGCAAACATCTCGTCCTGCTTCAAAAGACGGTAGATATCCTCTTTGTAGAGCTGAAAATTCATCTTTTCATATTCCCGGTAAAAGCAGCGCATGATCTTGCGGTATACCGGTGCATTGGGAACCGAAAGGTATGAGGCTTCGTTAATGGTTCCTAAATATTCCATTTGGATGTAATTCCTTTCATAGCTTTCTATATTGATGATATCAGGGTCAAAAGGTCAAAAGGTCAAAAAGTATTTTTCTTCTCTCAGATACTCCAAAAGCAGTTTTCGCTTTGTCCGGGTATCCCCTGCGATCTGCAGTTTGGAATAAATCTGATTTATATACTGCTTTACTGTTCCCTCAGATAAGAACAGCTTTGCTGCAATTTCTCTGTTACTCAGATGCTGTGCCATCAGTTCTGTGATTTCCAGTTCCCGCCTGGTCAGTGTCTGAAATACATCTGGATATTTTTTTTCGCAGCACAGCGCTCTTCCTTGCTCTTCCCAGCGTTTTCCAAGCTCTGTGATCCTGGTCAGGAATTCATTCTTACCGCCAATCAGAAGGCTTGCATATGCTTCGGACAAATATCTGTAATTTTCCACAAAGGGCATCAGAAAGTCATCTTGCACAGCCGCTTCCAGAGACAATTTCAACAGCTCACGGGCTTCCCTGGTTTTTCCCAGTTTTTCATAAGCAACAGCTGTCTGAATGCGGATATGAAGAGCCACCAACGCATAATGCATATTTTCACACAGAGCAAGCAGACTCTCACTTCTTCCGATCACCTTTGCATACTCTTTTTGCTCAAGATAGACCTGGTTTTCGATAAGCTCCATCATGGGCTTTCCCGGTGCCAGAAAATTCACATCTCCAAGCCTGTGTTCCCGAAACAGTGCCGGAATCAAAATCTCCTGACCAATCAGCGCATAATAATATGCGCAAATACTGTCAAAAATATTCAACCAGGCAGTATTATGCTTCTGCAGCAGTTCTTCTCTTCGCTGTAAAATTGTTTTTCTCGGGCTAAATTTCGCACAAAGAGAAAGACGAAGTGCCAGAAAATCACAGCACAAAGCAATACTTTCCTGCCCATTTTGGGCAATGTGTTCATAAGCATCCTCCAATCGGATCTGGGCATCAACAAAATTCCCCTGCATAAATTCAGCTTCTGCACGCATTACACGCTCCGCCCCCTGACCGTGACCATTGGTAATCTTGTAATAATGGGGCATACATTCGTCCATTTCTTCACGTTCTTTTTCCAGATTTCCAGGAGCGCGGTGAAACATCATCAATACAGATGGCGAGCCAAAGGTCCAGCCGCCTTGCTTTTGAATGCTGATCGCCGGACGGGACATCTGTGCGCTGGCACTGCGGTGAAAACGACTCATTTTCTCAATATCATTGTACATGAGAAAACTCATGATCAGGTCACATTCTCCCAGAAGATTGCCGCGTTCCTCTTCGGACAAGGCTGTATTCTCTGCAACAGCAGTGAGAAGTAATTCCTTTAATTCCAGCATTTTGGGAATCTTTTTCCAGTTGAACATACTTCTCATCAAAACCAGGACTGACAGGGGATATTCTCTCAAAACAGAAGCCGGACACTGATCGATCCACTCCATCACTTCCTCAGGCTTTAGTGCTGACAAAAGGATACCGGCATCTTTTTGGATCACCCGAAGCATTCCATCATAATTTTTCCCAGCCTGATATGAAGATAATGCATGAATATACATTTTCTGTCTTTCATACCAGTCTCCGTACCGATTCTGGCAAATGCTCTGTTTTTCTTTATCTAAAGTAAAAAATGCCTTTCTGGCACAATCCTTCATCATGTGATGGAACCGATAAGTTTTGCCATCAGCAAGCCGAGTGACAAATGCATTTTCCTGTGTCAGAGCCTGCAAAAGCTGCGCTGCATCATCATCCCCTGTAACTGCCATTGCCATTTCCAGAGTAAATTCATCTGCAAGTCCCATCATGATCAGAAATTCCCGTCTTTTTTCCGGAAGTGGGTCTATCATGGCTCTGGTAAACATTTCATGAATATCGGAGCTGTCCTGCCAGAGCTGTCCTCTTTTTACATAGGCACAAAGATTCAGATACACGGCCGAGAACCAGCCCTCGCTGAAATGATACAATTCTTCCAGCTGCTTTTCGTCCAGCTTTGTCCCACATTTATGCGCATAAATTGCCAGCTCCGGTGGGTTCAGGCACAGATCTGACATTTCGACCTGATATAGCCTGCTGCCAAGCTGCAGAATCTCTTCCCCGGACAGAAGCTGGTTCCGGCTGGCAGCGATCAGATGTACATTTTCCGGCAGTTTTCGGGCAAGCATGCATAAAAATCCGACGGCACGTCGATCTTTCAGCAAATGAAAATCATCGATAAAAATATAATATGGCACAGCCCCGGTCAGTGAATGGCATAGCCTTTCCACCAGAAAACCGGCAGAAGCACCGTCCTGCGGACATTCATAATCTGACAGTATCTCTATTCCTGCAAAGGAAAAGGCATTCTGCACGCCTTTCCAGAAAATAGACAAATTATCTGAATAAATACTGATCCTTATCTGTACCACTTGCTCACTTTTACTCTGCTCCGTAAGGTACCAGTTCACCGCAGTTGTTTTTCCATAGCCCATAGGCGCAGTGACCGTAGTCAGCGCAGCCTGGGAAATGGG
>CAKRRX010000089.1 GCA_934394595.1 uncultured Blautia sp.
GATACATTTGTCCGGATGCTGCGAACTGAGGAAATTGTTTTTCATTCAGAGGGCGATTTTGCGCGTTAAAGTATTGAAAGTCCATGGGCAAAAGTGTATACTCTAATAAGCTATGCAACAAATAATTTAACGATTTAAAGGGATGAAGAAAATGAATATATGGAAGTGGCCTTATGAAAATGAAATCGGTCAGGAAGAGCTTGTAAAAAGTGAAGTCCTGGTTCTGGGTGGCGGTCTTGCAGGTTGTTATGCAGCCATTGCAGCGGCACGTCACGGAAAAAAGGTAGTTCTGGTAGAAAAGGGAGCAACAGAGAGAAGTGGTTCCGCAGGAAGTGGATTTGACCACTGGGAAAGTGCCTGTACCAATCCATGCTCAGGTGTTACGGCGAAAGAGATCGCGGAAGCCTATGTCAATGAGCAGGACGGCTACAGCAATGGAATCGGACATTATATTGAGTGCCGGGAAGGATACGACCGCCTTCTGGACATGGAATCCTTCGGTGGAAAGATCCGCGATACAGAAGACGAATTTAAAGGCGCAGCTTTTCGGGATGATGAGACAAAGCTGATGTTTGCCTATGATTACAAAAACAAATTTACATTAAGAGTGTGGGGCTCTACATTCAAGCCTGCACTTTATAAGGAATTAAAGCGCCTGGGTGTAAAAATTTATGACCGTACTGAAGCCACTGCCCTTATGGTAGAGCACAGGAATGGGAAAACAAGAGGAATCGGAGCTACCGGTATGAATGTACGTACCGGAAAATTTATGATCTTTCAGGCAAAAGAGACCGTACTTGCCATGTCGAGACCGGCACGTGTGTGGCTGTTTAACCCGGATCTTGTGGGACTTTGTGAGTTCCGCCCCATGCAGAGCATCGGAAGCGGACATGCCATGGGCTACCGTGCAGGTGTGGAATTTACCATGATGGAGAAATCTGTGCGGGCTGAATTTTCTTCCGCAGGAAGAAGCTTCCCGCCCTATGGAACAGGAAACAATCACAATACCTGGTATGCAGCTACTATGGTAGATGCAAGAGGTGTGGAAATCCCTTACGTTGACCGTGATGGAAAAGAGCTGACCACAGTTCTGGAACGATATATGCCTGCGCCGGGGCAGAAATTTTTCCTGAAGGGCGGCGTTATTGATGACCCGAAGTATGAGTACAGAGGACCGGAGACCCTTCCTTTTGATGAACTGATGAAACGTGGCTATAAGCTGCCGTTTTATGCAGATTTAAGCCGTATGCCAGAGGAAGAGCGCCGTGTGATCTGGGGCGTTATGGTAGGCGAGGAAGGCAAGACCAAGATTCCGATCCTGAAAAATTATACAGAGCGGGGGTTTGATCCCACAAAGCATATGCTTCAGAGCTATGGAACCGGCTGGCAGTCAGCAGCATTTCTGGATCAGGAAAGACAGCTGTTCGGCGCGCCTGGCGGAATCATCACAGACTGGGATCTGAAAACCAACATTGATGGAATTTATGCAGCCGGAGATCAGCTGTATGCTTCCGACTGCTGCGGATATGCCTGTGCAACCGGATATTACGCAGGAAGAAAAGCCGCAGCCGCAGCAGATACTGTAGAATACGGTGAAATTGACAGAGAATTCTGTGAAAAGGAAAAAGAAAGACTTTATCATCCACTCTATGTGGAAAACGGCATGGACTGGAGAGAACTGAATATGGCAATATCCAAGGCGATGCAGAATTATTGCGGAGGAACCAAGTGCAAAGATCTTCTCACAGAGGGACTTGATCTGCTTGCGCAGTACGAGAGAGACGTGGTTCCCAATATCCAGGCCTCCAATCCCCATGAGCTGATGCGTGCCCATGAAGTATTTGATATTCTGGAAGTGGCGAAGCTGATCTTAAATGCCTGTCTGCTCAGAGAATCCAGCTCTGCACCACTTTGCTTTTTGCGGAGTGATTTTCCGGAAATGGATCCTGCAAAAGATGACCATTTTATCACCATCCGTCTGGACGAAAATGGAAAAGTGGTAAAAGGTGAGATTCCAAAAGGCTATTTCGGAGATCTGGAAACAGAATATGAGAAGCGTAATCAGGACTATATCCGTGACGGAAAGTAATCGGGCGTGAAACAAAAGTATAATGGCCAGTAAAAGATAAAGGCGAAAGGACTGGATGTAAAAATGAATAACGAAACACACGAAATGTACGCAGCCACGGTCTCCTGCAGTGCCAGGCCGCTGGTGTTTGACGAAAATATATGCGTAGGCTGCAATCGCTGCGCAGATATCTGTCAGGTGGATATTATGCTGCCAAATCCTGTAAAGGGAAAACCACCTGTAGTTGTTTATCCGGGAGAATGCTATTACTGCGGCTCCTGTGTCATGGTCTGTAAAAGGGAAGGGGCAATCCGGCTGCAGCATCCGCTGATGAACCAGGCGAAATTTGTTCCGGTAAGAAACCCGGAGGAAGGACGGAATCCGGAATGATCAAATACATTGGAAAAAGGATTCTGTTCAGTCTTGTGAGCCTGTTTGCCCTGATAACCGTTACATTTTTCCTTACAAGAATGATGCCGGGAAATCCTTTTCAGCTTGAAAACATCAATCCTTCGGTGCAGGAACAGATCCTGAAGCAGTATGGACTGGACAGACCGGTGGGAGAGCAGTTTCTCCTTTACCTGAAAAATCTGTCCCATGGGGATCTGGGAATGTCCTACAAAAAAACCGGAATCAGTGTGAACAGCCTGATCGCAGCAGATGCACCTTATACCATCCGTCTGGGACTGATCGCCTATGGAGTGGCTCTGGTTCTGGGAGTCCTCATCGGGATCTGGATGGCTGTAACGAAAAAAGAATCCGTAAGAGGGGGACTCATGTTCCTTACCATATGCGGCATCAGTATCCCCAATTATGTGCTGGCACTTCTGCTGGTGCTGATCTTTGGGGTTACCCTGCAATGGTTTCCGGTAGTGGGACTTTCTACCTGGAAGCATTATGTGCTTCCGGTGATCACCTTGTCTGTATACCCCATTGCCCAGATCTCCAAGCTGGTAAAAAGCAGCTATACAGAGGCAAAAAATCAGGATTACACCATTATGGCAAGAGCCAAGGGAATCAGCAGAGCAAGGATTTCCATGGTACATATTATGAAAAATGCTATGGTTCCGGTGATCACTATTTCCGGACCGATGATCGCGTTTCTTCTTACCGGAAGCTTTGTGGCGGAAAATATTTTTACCATTCCGGGAATCGGACGTGAATTTGTAAATGCAGTGGGGAGCCGTGATTATACTGTTATCATGGGGCTGACTATTTTCCTTGGGATGCTTCTGATCGTCTGCAATCTTGTGGCAGACATTCTGTGTACCCTGGTTGACCCGAGAATCAAACTTGAGAAATGAGCGTAATGACTTATGTTAAATCCAAATGAATATTTTGAACCGCTTTCCGAAGCGGAAAAAACGGATGAATACCAGGCAATGGAGGCCAGAACTTTCTGGAAGGATGCCTGGGAAAGATTTTGCAGCAACAAAAGATCTTTTGTGGGACTGATCATTCTTGCTGTGGTAGTGCTGATCGTGCTGATCGGCCCCTTTATTTCCCCTTATCCCTATGATGGAATGGATGTTTCTGTAGCCAATCAGGGGCCATCTGCTGCGCACTGGTTCGGAACAGACCAGATGGGAAGAGATGAGTTTACCCGTGTGCTTTACGGGGCAAGGATCAGTCTGATGATCGGCTTTGTGGCAACAGCGGTCAATGTGCTTCTTGGCATTATCTACGGAGGAATTGCCGGATATGCAGGAGGCGCAGTGGATATTGTGATGGTTCGTATCATGGATATCATCAATTCCATTCCGGCGATGATCTACATGATCCTGATCATGCTGCTTCTTGGTTCCAATGTTTACAGTGTTATGATCGGTATCTGTGTAAACGGCTGGATCGACATGGCAAGAGTTGTCCGGGGACAGATCATTTCCCTGAAAGAGAGGGAATTTGCCACAGCCGCTTTTGTCCTTGGGGTTCCAAGAAAAAGGATTTTGTTTAAACACCTGATGATCAATGCCATGGGTCCGATTATCGTAACTGCCACCCTTATGGTGCCCCAGGCTATTTTCAATGAGGCATTCTTAAGCTTTATTGGAATCGGTATTTCCGCACCTCAGGCCAGCCTTGGTACTTTGGCACAGGATGCGAAGATGATGATGTCCAGATATCCCATGCAGATGGTATATCCGGTACTGACCATCTGTCTTGTGATTTTTGCACTGAATTTTATAGGAGAAGGACTGGAGGAAGCCTTCAATCCGAAAGGTAGAAACTAATGGATTCATTACATAGAGAATTGTTAAAAGTAGAAAATCTCAGCGTTGATTTTGCTACCAAGCAGGGAACGGTCCATGCTGTGCGGGATATCAGCTTTCAGATCAATACCCGTGAGATCATCGGTGTGGTAGGAGAATCCGGTTCCGGAAAATCCGTGAGCATGCTTGCTATTATGAACCTGCTTGCTGACAATGCAACTGTCACCTCCGGAAAGATCCGTTTTGAGGGGCAGGATCTAAGCCCGGCAGGGCTTACCACAAAGGCTCAGAAAAATGCTCATGAAAAGCAGATGATGGATATCCGCGGAAAACAGATCGGCATGGTTTTTCAGGATCCTATGACCTTTTTAAACCCGGTGCTGAAAATAGGAGTTCAGCTTACTGAAGGAATTATCCGTCATACTAAATGCAGCAAGGAAGAGGCAAAAAAAAGAGCAGTGGAGCTTCTTGCCCAGGTGGGAATCTCCAACCCGGAAAAAAGACTGAACCAGTATCCCCATCAGTTTTCCGGCGGTATGAGACAGCGAATTATCATTGCAGCTGCCCTTGCCTGCAATCCCAAGCTTCTGATCGCAGATGAACCTACTACAGCTCTGGATGTGACAGTGCAGGCGCAGATCCTCAGCCTGATCGAAGGCTTGGTAAAGGGAATGGGCTCCAGTGCGTTGGTGATCACCCATGATCTTGGCGTGGTTGCAGAACTTTGTGATAAGATCGTGATCATGTATGGTGGTGAGATCATAGAGCGCGGCACTGTGGAAGAAATTTTTAATGAGACCAAACATCCTTATACCAGAGGACTTCTGGGAAGTATCGGAAAGGTGGAAAAGGACAGGACTCCTCTTTCCTATATCCCTGGTACTCCGCCCAACCTTTTGCATGTCAGCGGTGGATGTACCTTCTGCAGCCGATGTGATAAGGCCATGAAAATCTGTAAAGAGTATAAGCCCTGTGTCACAGAATTTTCGGAAGAACACAGTTGCAGCTGCTGGCTGTACTGCATGGATCAGGCAGAAGAACTGGTGAAAGCCCAGGATAAGGAAAGGCAGAAGGAAGCATGAGTGAACCGGTAATCCGCGTGGAACATCTGAAAAAGATCTTTCGCGTAAAATCTGGCCTTTTTGAAGGCAAAAAGTATTTAAAGGCAGTGGATGACATCAGTTTTTCCATTGCAAAGGGAGAGACCCTTGGAATTGTAGGAGAGTCCGGCTGTGGCAAAAGTACCCTTGGCAGGACATTACTGAAAATATACGAACCGGATGGCGGCTCGATCTATTTTGACGGAAATGATATTACCAGCTTTGGATATAAGCAGATGCATCCCTACAGGCGGAAAATGCAGATGATCTTTCAGGATCCCTATGCAAGCCTGAATCCCCGTTTTACAGTGGGAGAGATGATCGAAGAGCCCATGAAGGTCTATGGTATGTATGACAAAAAGACCCGTATGGAGCGTGTGCAGGAGCTGATGGAGACTGTAGGCTTAAAGCCGGATCATATCCGCAGATATCCTCACGAATTTTCCGGCGGACAGCGTCAGAGGATTGGAATCGCCCGGACTCTGGCTTTGAATCCGGAATTTATTGTGTGTGATGAGCCTTTTTCCGCACTGGATGTTTCCATTCAGGCACAGATCATCAATCTTCTGGAAAAAATCCAGGATGAGCAGAAGCTGTCTTACATTGTGATCGCCCATGACCTTACGGCAGTTCGCCATATCAGCCACAATATAGGTGTGATGTACCTGGGGCACATGGTGGAAATCGGCCCTGCGGATCAGGTTTATGGAAATCCACTGCATCCCTATACAAAAGCGTTGATCGCATCCATTCCGGTGGCATCTCCAAATGCTGCGGGAATGATGAATCGTGTGATCTTAAAAGGGGAAGTACCAAGTCCTATTGATGTGCCATCTGGCTGCCCGTTTTCCACCAGATGCCAGTACTGTACAGCAAAATGTAAGGAGCATGTGCCGGAGCTTAGGAATGTAGATGGAAGAAAAGTGGCATGTGTGCTGTATGAATAAAGCGTTTTTTGCAGATCATCCACAGGAAATATAAGTATTGTCTTCAGAAAATCTGCGAATGGTTGCATTTTAGTGAAATACCTGTCTTCGGAAAAACCGCTGACAGCCAATATATCTCATACATAAAGGAGGAACATTATGAAAAAAAGAGGTTTAAGCATTTTACTTGCTGCAGCTCTTACCCTTTCCCTTCCTGCAGGTGTGCAGGCAGAGGAAAATTTCCAGGAAGGAGGAGAGATGACTATCGGTTCCGTGTCTTCCGCAGGAAGCCTTGACCCGGCGGGTTTTGCCATTTCCGCATGGACAGAGTATGCGAAGCTTTGTACGGACGGACTGATCAGCTTTGACGAAAACGGAGATATCATTTACGAATCCGCAGAAAGCTACGATGTGAGTGATGATCAGCTTACCTGGACCTTCCATTTACGTGAGGATGGAAAGTGGAGTGATGGCTCTGCTGTTACAGCAGATGATTTTGTAAATACAGCAATCCGTGCCCTTGACCCGGAAAACCAGAATTCTATTTATGCAAATATGCTGTATTTTGTTGATGGCGCAGAGGCTTATAATAAAGGCGAGGGCTCTGCAGAGGATGTAAAAGTAACAGCTGTAGATGACTACACGCTGGAGTATCAGCTGGACGAGCCGTGTGCTTATTTCCTGAAACTCCTTACTGTTCCGGTTTATTATCCATCAAAAGCAGGTCTTGCTACAAATGATGACCCGAGCTGGTATATGGATCCATCCAAATCCCTTGGAAATGGTGCATTTTGCCTGGAATCCTATACAGATGGTGTGGGATACACCGTTGTGAAAAACCAGTATTACTATCAGGCTGACAAGGTACATCTGGATAAGATCAACATGACCTGGATCCAGGACGCTACTGCACTTCTTTCAGCATTCCAGACAGGAGAGGCGCAGGTAGTAAGCGGTGTGCCGGATTATGTAACAGATACTTATAATGAGGACAACGGTCTTTATATCTGGAATATGCTTACTTCCAAATATATCCTGCCGAACTTAAATGTAGAGCCCTTAAATGACGAGAGAGTACGTGAGGCGATCGCCCTGGCTCTTACAAGAGCAGATCTTTGCTCTGTAATCGGTACAGATTATATTCCTTCTGTAAACTATGTTGGGGAATACATGCTGTCTGACCTTGGCGGCGAGTATTTCAAGGATGAGCAGGATCCACTTTTTGAGGAAGATGCAGAAAAAGCAAAACAGCTTCTGGCTGATGCAGGTTATCCGGATGGAGAAGGTTTCCCGAAACTGACCTACAAATATCCAAACAGTGAGAAAGATGGCCTTCTTGCACAGGGAATCCAGGCACAGTTAAAGAGCGTGCTGAACATTGATGTGGAACTTGTTGGCGAGGAAAACGGTGTTCTGGAAACTGATAAGGCAGACGGAAATTTTGAACTGATCCGTGACAGCTGGACAGCAGATTTCAATGACCCGATCAATTTCCTCAGCCTGTTCACCAGTAATTCCAGCTCCAACAATAATGGAGTAAATGATGAGGCTTATGATACTGCAATTGAAAACTCCAATAAGGCAACAGAGGAAAAAGACCGTAACCAGTATCTCCATGAGGCACAGAACATCCTGGTAAGCGAGAATTTCTACGTGATCCCATGTGTCACCCAGATCGTTTACTATCTGTTTGCTGAGAATCTGTCCGGAGTAACCTCCAACGACAGAGGCGAGCCAATGTTCCGTTTCGCAGGATATACTGCATAAATTTATTAAGTGCCGGTGTCTGGGACTTCACAGTGAAGTTTCAAACACCGGCATCTTGACATATCAGAAAATTATGTGCAAAATGGTAGTATGATCAATGCAGCAAAGTGCCATGAGACTATATTTTCAGGCAGCTGTAAAAAACAGGAGGAATCGAAATATGAATACAAAAAAGCTTGGTTTTGGGCTGATGCGTCTTCCGGTTGTAAATGAGGATGACAAGAGTAAAGTAGATATAGAGAGAGTCTGTCGCCTGGCAGATCGCTTTATAGAAGAAGGTTTTACATATTTTGATACGGCTGCCTGCTATCACAGCGGAAACAGTGAGCAGGCATTTCGTGAGGCCGTGGCAAAGCGTTATCCAAGAGAAGCCTATACCATCACAGACAAGCTGTCCCTTTTTATGTTAAAAGAAGCATCTGAGATGCCAGGATTTTTCCAGAAGCAGCTGGAAAACTGCGGTGTAGAGTACTTTGACTACTATCTGCTTCATGCCCTGGATGCGTCTGCTGCAAAACAGGCAGAAGAGTGGGGAGCTTTTGACTTCATGCTGGATTTAAAGACAAAAGGTCTTGTAAAGCATGTGGGATTTTCTTTCCATGACAAAGCAGATGTGCTGGATGGGATTCTTAACAGACATCCGGAAATGGAGTATGTACAGCTTCAGCTGAATTATGCAGACTGGGAAGATTCAGAGGTACAGTCGCACAAATGCTATGAGGTATGTGTGAAACATGAGAAGCCGGTTCTGGTTATGGAGCCAATTAAGGGCGGTATGCTGGCAAATGTTCCAAAGGAGGGAGAAAAGCTTCTGAAAGAGGCCTGTCCGGATCTGTCCGTGGCATCCTGGGCTATCCGTTTTGCAGCATCACAGGAGCATGTATTTAAGGTACTGAGCGGTATGAGTGATGAGCAGCAGGTGGAGGACAATCTTTCCTACATGAAAGAGTTCCAGCCCCTTACAGATGAGGAAAAAGACCTGGTAGCAAAGGTAGCAGCCATCATCAAATCCAAAGAAAAAGTGCCATGTACAGGCTGCCGCTATTGTACAGACGGATGTCCAATGAAGATCGCAATCCCGGATTATTTCAAGCTTCTGAACAGGATCAGCATGTTTGGCGAGGGACAGTTAGAAGGTGCAAAAGCCACCTACAAAGAGCGCTGGGAGAAGGAAGGCCATGGAAAGGCTTCTGACTGTGTAGGATGCAGACAGTGCGAGGAGCATTGTCCACAGCATCTGCCGATCACAGAGTTTCTGGAAGAAGTAGCGAAGACATTTGAACGCAGATAAGCATTCCCCCGCTTCAAGTGCGTGGAGCACTAAGCGGCGGGGAGGGGGATGATTATTTCAGTGGGAGCCTTCAGCTCCCACTGACAGATCGTGAAGCGACTGCGTTCATGAGCATGGAGCGAAGCGGACCTGGAATGTCCGCTTTACTAAAAGAGCAGTTGACCGGACTGTGTTATGAAGCGGAGGCATAGGAGGAAAACTATCGTACAGTTGGATTGAATGCGGTAAAATCTGGCTGGTGTACAATTATTACAGCTAAAGGAGAAAAGAGAATGAGAGGATTATACTCATCAAAGACTAAGATCAGACACCAGATTTTTACTGAGATTGCCCGCCTGGCTTATACAGGCGACATTGAGAGGGAGATGGATGACCTTCCTTACAAGATTCTGCCGGGAGAAATTGCCACATACCGTGACAGTATTTTTCTGGAAAGAGCTATTGTGGGAGAGAGGCTTCGTGTGGCAATGGGACTGCCCCTTCGCAATATTTCCGAGCATGCTTCTATTTCAAAAGGGGTAGAGGCCAGCTTAATCGAAGAGAAGTATTATGAGCCGCCGCTTATTAATATTATCAAGTTTGCCTGCAACTCCTGTCCGGAAAAAAGAGTGATCGTCACAGAAGGATGTCAGGGGTGTCTGGAGCATCCCTGTCAGGAGGTCTGTCCCAAGAATGCCATCCATATAGAAAATGGGCGGTCTGTGATCGACCAGGAAAAATGTATCAAATGTGGAAAATGTCTGGAATCCTGTCCATATAATGCCATCATTAAGCAGGAGCGCCCATGTGCTAAGGCTTGTGGAATGAATGCCATTCATTCCGATGAGCATGGAAGAGCTGAGATTGATTATGACAAATGCGTTTCCTGTGGAATGTGCCTGGTAAGCTGCCCATTTAGTGCCATTGTAGACAAGGGACAGATTTATCAGACCATCATGGCATTAAAGAGTGACACTCCGGTTTATGCCATTGTAGCACCTGCAGTGGCCGG
>CAKRRX010000090.1 GCA_934394595.1 uncultured Blautia sp.
CATTAACAAACCCGCCATAATTCTTCCGTTAAATTTTACAGATATTTTTCTTTCTCTCATTCTCTTCTCCTCCTTCTCCTCGTGTTGCTCTGTCTTTCTATTTTAGCATAAAAAAAACGCAATTTTGTTCTATGACATAAACTGCGTTTTTTTCTTACATAATTTGTAGACGTATAATTTAACTTCTCGACACCAATGATTGATCTTTCAATGGATCCACATATTCTGTGCGTTTTGGGCTTGCGACTACTCCTCAAACCTCACACAAATCCTCTGTTTTCCTTCCTTCTTCTCTAACTCAACATTTCCCTCTCTTTCTTCTATCAGTCCACCTATCTTTTTCTTTATCTCTGCCGGTCTTTTTCCAACTGGACAGGTAAGTAATACCACGGCCTGATTTGCTATGACATCGATCTGGATATCTATATTCTTTTTCTCAGAGTCACTTATCTTTTGACATCCTGCTATGGTGTATTCGAATAATTCTACCACTACTTTTCCCATGCACTGAACTGCCACCTGGTCTTTCGGTACATTCTGCACTTTACAGGTAACATGGATTCCTTCTTTCTGTGCCCGTTCTGTTTCCACATATAGAATTGAGTCCAGTGTCCAGTCTCTGCAGTAAATCCCAGCGCAGATATTCTGATACGCATTTCGCAGATCCTCCAGATATGCTTCCGTTCGGATCTTTTTTTCTGCATCTTGTCCTTTTTGTATAATTTCCTGCATCTGGCTGTCTATCAGTTTTCTACATTCTTCCATACGTGTTCTCTGCTGCTGCATAGAATGGTACTGAGACTGCATCATGGACAATTCCAATTGCAGGAACTGACTCTCTGTCTTTGTCATTTCATTTTGTCTGCCAAAGGCAATTCCAAGTCCCAAGACAGCTGCCGCAGCCACAATCATACACGGCACGATCAAGCCTCTTCGGATTCCTTCTTCTGTAGCGATTTCTATCACCTGTGAGGTCTGCATCAGTAAGAAATATCCCAGATAAATAAGCCAGATCAGACGAGTGTGACGAATCTCATAGTTCTGAAATGGCTCTTTAAACTTCTTTAAGATGGAATATAGAAACAGAACTATCACAAGTTCCAGTCCCCAGCTGAGCATATCCGTAAGTTTAAACCTGAGATACCAGCCAAATATAATCTCCGGTCTTCTTTCGATTACATTTACAACTACAACTGCCGACATCAAAGAGCACGTCGCTGCGAATTCTGAGATTGCCATGGCAAATAATATTTTTACCGGTTCTGCCTCACACAGCCAAAAGCACAGCAGGCACATTGCGATACTGCTCAGTGCTCCGATCAAAACCTCGCCCATTCTCCCTGCTAAAGACAGATTGTCTCCTAACGCTTGGAGATAACATATGATGGCTCCCTTTACGATCATAAACGCGATCAGGCATCCTGATTTCTTTATTTTTCCTAATAACAATTCCAGCACTTTTACACAAAAAAGCTGGACAGGCAGATTCATGATCACTATGCGAATCCAGTAATTATGATCCAGAAAGTTCTCTATTGCCGCCATCATCTACGCTCTTCCTCCTGGCATCTGCTCTTCAATACTACTGTTTCACAAAACATATTCCTCTGCAGGTCAACACTTACGTTCTCTTCTCCCTGATATTGTGTTACCAGATATTTTATAATACCCCGTCCTATGCCATGTTCTTCTTTCTTCTTTTTCTCTGTCTGAAAATCAATCTTTTTACCCGGACGTATTTTATTTTTCACCTGCATCCAGATCTCTCCCTGTTCCTTCTCTTTCATATCCATCCAGATGCCACGCTGTTCCTCTGTCTCTATTTTTTCATTTTCTTCGATGGCATTATCCAAAAGATTCATGAGAATCCCAGCCATATCAATATCCCGAACCAGCGTATATCCTTTGTCTTCTATATGAATCGTAAACGGAATCTGTTTTTCCGCACATTGCTGTCTCTTCATAGACAAGATGACATTCACAACTTCATTTTCCGTTTCGCCTCTGCTTACCGTTTTTCCATATTCTGTTTTCAGATGATCTGCGTACTCCTGAAGTGCGGCGTTCTCTTCCTCTTCCATCAGAATTTCCAGAGTCTGAATGTGTCTTGCCAGGTCATGCCGGAACTTTCGCATCATATCTATCTGACTCTGAATGCTCTGATAGAATCCCTGCAAGGTTACCATATACGATTGGATCAGTTTATTCCTCTGGGCTTCTTTTTCCAGAAGCACGGCCTTTCTTACCAAAGCGAAAACTGCAAGCACTATTACTACATATCCTGCTATAATATACATATACCGTTTCCTACACCCTTTCCATTTGTCCCATAATCCATCTGGTAAAGGCTACCTTGGTTTCTTTCTCATAGGATCTGCTGATCGTAAGCTTATCGTCATTTTTCATGTAGAAAATTCCCTTTTTATACTCTTTCACATTAGGCAGATACACAATATAACTGTTATGGCATCTTAGAAAATCCGGTTTCATAAGATAACTTTCGCAGACGTCCAGCCTGTCTTTTATTTCATAATTGCCCCAGACAGTTACGAGCCTGGTCTTCCTTTCGTTTCGCTCCAGATAATAAATATCATCCGGAGATAGGCTTACCATCTGTTTATTGGTACACAAAAACTGAATCTTCTTTTTCTGTTTTTCTCTGTTCCGGTAAATTTTATCAAAAATCTCTCCCACTCTGTTTCGAAACTGTTCTTTTACCGCAAACCAGATATGTTCAGTCCGATACACATCTGTAGCATAACTAATATAATTGGTTAAAAACATCACCTGACATTCTGCCCACTTATCATGCACTCTTTCTGCCAGGTCTATTCCATTTTGATCACCCAGTTCAATATCAAGAAACAGAGCTTCGATAGGTTCACCCTGATAATTTAACAAACTATCCCCATCTGGAAAATACTGTATTTCAATCTCCCGGGATGCTTTTCTTGCATATCCTTCAATAATATCACTTGCCTTCTTATTCCAGTTTTTATCATCATCACAAATTCCAACTAACATAACTCACTCCGTCTGTACTCAATCAAGCGGATATTCGCAATCCGCTTGATTGTATCTTTTGTCCCCACCAGGCTGTCAGTGCATCTGTCTCTGGCTGTATACCTTCACTGATGGAACGAAGCTGTGCCGCATTCATCAGATCCTGGATCATTCAATATACATCCCCATCTTTTTCTCTTCCGTAAGCATCAGGTCTGCATTTTTCTGTACAATATCCGGCAGTGTTCCCTGATCAAAAACTTCCGGACTGATAGTATTCTGATACCAAGGCATGGAGTTAAAATAGTCTGCCAGTTCCTGATTTTTAAAGCCACGTCCCATGCGGGCCATCATCTCATTGCGGGCATAGCTGAGACCTTTTGCGCTGAGCATGGAGATATCATCATAAGTAAGATAACGGGTCATGCTGTCCGGGATCACATAATCCTTGCTTGTCCCGGTAATGTTTCCATCTTTGTAAAAGCTGCTCTGAAGAGCGGTTCCCCGGTTTTCATCTTCGGCAGAAGCAGCCTTTGCCCCAGTGCTGGCAGATGCATTTCCATCAGAAGCTGTTTTCCCATTAGCCTGTGTGCCGGCTGCATCTGCGCCTGCCTGATCTGCAGCTGCCGTGGTTTTCTCTTCAGATTTCACCGTATTTTTGATAGTTTCCTTTTCATCCACAACAGACTTAGCATATGCCTCCTTTGTCTGCGGATCTCCTTCCCATTCTATAATATATCCTTCAATAGAAATCCAGGAGTTTCCCAGATATCCCTCCAGATCACCGTCATTCCATTTGTCTCCGGAATGTAAGGTGCAAAGGTAATATTCATTGGAATCATAAAAATCCGGCTGGTTTTCTCCAAAACTGGTGTAAGACCAGTCTTCTCCAGTGATCCAATGCCACTTGTGGTTTACATCCATAAGTCCGCCCAACCAGCTTTGGTGATCCTCATAAGGATTGATATTCTGGGCAATCCAGGTATTCTCTTCTGCGCTGGTCACAGTGGCCAGATGACCACCTTTTTTCTCGCATCTTGCTTCTGCCTCTTCCCAGGAAACAGGAACATCTACAAGATAATAATAATTGCCATTGTACTCTTTTGCATCTTTCGGAATCTCTGTAAGCCTGGTAGGCTCATAGGCATATTCTTTGTCTTCCACAGCTTCCTCATGCTCGTATTCACTGGCATTTACAGCTACGCACTGATGATACATGGTATCCAGATCTTTATATCCCTTATAAATCCAGGAGGCACTTCCCTCTCCCGGTAAATTCACCTCATATTCCTCTGCGGCAGTGGTATAATTCATGGGATCTACAGTAACCCTTCCATCTCCATCCACTATCAGATCATGAAACTGATAATAGGTATAATAGCTGTTTACTTCATCATAAAGCACAGAGCTGGTCTCCTGATAGTTTTCTACATCCACACGGAAACAGAGATATAACATATTTTGGTAGTCACTGCGATCCTGGGATTTTGCATGGAGAAAATAATTTCCTATGTATTCTGTGCCAAGAAGTGTGGCATTTTGATTCCACTCATTTGCAGCTCTTGCCTGGAGATCGTCCGATGCCTGAGCTGTCAATTTCTCTATACATTCCTCTGGAATCTGGGATGCAGCTTTGACATAACCTTCCAGCCCCTCTACTGTCACATCCTTGGAAGTACTGCTCAATCTTTTTCCAAACTTTTCTTCAATAGTGCTGGTCTCATCTGCCACCTTGATCTGGACAGAGTCACCATTGGAAAAAGTACCGTTATCCGTAATTTCGTAATCCAGATATTGTCCGATCTCATCTGTAGGCTTCACGATTTCCACCGTTCCCTGCGGTTCTGTGCCTGTAAAAGATATCTGAAGCTCTGCAAAAGGATCATACTCTTCGATCACGGCCAGACCATCTACCGTATAATCCTCTATGTCCTCAAATTTACAGTGATAAATGCTTTCCAGAAATTCTGTAAGCTGGGCATTGGTTTCTACCTTTATCACATCGCCGTTGCTCACATCCTCTTCCGGGGACAGCTGATAATAAAGGTTTCCCAGAATACCTCCAAGGATTTCTACATCCTTTTCCTCATTCTGATCCCGTTCCACTTTTGCGTACAGGCTGTCCTCCCCTGCGTTTTTGACCCATTTTTCCAGTTTTTTGCTATCTATGGAAAGCTTATCCTGATACTGATCTTCAAATTTCTGGGCATCAAATTTCAGTTCCACATGGCCATCCCCCTCATAGCCGTCTACTGTGATGGTAAAAAAAGGCTTCAGGTCAATATCTATGGTTTTATTTCCGGTAAAATAAAGTGCTGCTCCGGCTGCAGCTGCGACCACCAGAACCCCTGCCACGGTACCCACTATGATCTTGGTCTGTTTGCCTTTATGGCCGACGGGCTTCTTTTTCGGACTTACTGTTCTGTCTTCATCGTCATCAGGCTCCCCAGGATAAGGTACAGAATCATTCAACTGCACCGTTCTGTCTTCATCAAAGTTATTTTCGCCCTGATATGTCGCTTCCTCTGTCTGGATTTCCAGCCTTTCTCCACAGTTGGGGCAGAAAGCCTCTCCCCCTTCTAATTTGGTTCCACAATTTGGACAGAACATACTTAATTACCTCCCCTTTTGTCTGCATCTTCTTTTCCTTCCCCTGATGGAGCCACAACATGCACATCCATCTGCGGATAAGGAATGGCTATGTGATTTTCATCAAAGGCTTCTTTAATTTTTTCGTTGAGGCGCCATTTGATATTCCAGTATTTTTCTGTGGGTACCCACACACGAAGTCCCATGATCACAGCGCTGTCAGCCAGTTCATCCACAAATACCACCATTTCTTTATCGGTTTTGGTTCCCGGATCCTCTTTCAGAAGACGCTCCAGAACCTTTTTAGCTTTGTGAATATCTGAGTCATAGGAAATACCTACTTTGATTTCCAGCTTACGCTGATTTCCGGCAGTCGCATTGATGATGGTGCTGTTGGACAACTTGCCATTTGGAATGATCACATGTTTATTGTCAATAGTGATCAGCGTGGTATAAAACATTTCAATTTTATAGACCGTTCCTTCTGTGCCACCTGCCTGATCCTGGATAATATAATCCCCTACCTGGAAGGGCTTAAACAAAAGAAGCATCATACCTCCTGCCAGATTCTCCAGGCCTCCCTGCAGAGCAAGACCAATGGTCACACCAGCAGTACCAAGAAGAGCTGCCACAGAAGACTCCTTCACCCCAAAATACGTGGCAATATTAAAGATCAGAAGAATATAGAGTAGAAATCTGCCAAAAGAACCGATGAACTGTGCTACACCTTTATCAATTCCAGCCTTTTCCATAGACTTTCTCGCCAGCTTCATAAACCACTTGATCAGCCGGGAACCCACATAAAATGCCACAACTGCCAGAACCACTTTCATTCCGAAGCTGATCAGATCCGGAATATGGCTGTTAAAATAGGTTTTCAGCTGGTCCATATTGGAGCTGACCTTTTCCACTGTATCCTGCACAGTTTCCTGGACTGCATTTTCGATTACCTGTTCCTCCAAATTTCCATCTCCCTTCTGAATATATTTGAAAAGGACTTCCTGAAAAGCTGCAGAAAATCTTTTTCAAACACATTCTAATACATCAGGGGCATAGATTGCCCCTGATGATTTTCCCTTATCTTATTTGTTCAGCCCTTTCATAGAAAGACTGATCCTGTTCTTTTTCTCATCAACTCCCAGAACGCGGACTTCTACAATGTCTCCGACACTTACTGCTTCCAGAGGATGCTTGATAAATTTTTCACTCATCTGGGAAATATGCACAAGGCCATCCTGGTGTACTCCGATATCAACAAAAGCGCCGAAATCGATCACGTTTCGAACAGTACCCTTGAGAATCATGCCCTCTTTCAGATCCTTGATATCCAATACGTCTGTTCGAAGGATCGGCTTTGGCATTTCATCACGTGGGTCTCGAGCCGGTTTTTCCAGTTCTTTTACAATATCCCGAAGAGTGATCTCGCCGATTTCCAGTTCAGATGCCATCTTCTTGTAATCCCTGATCTGTCTGGAAAGGCCAGCAAGCTTACCACCGGCAATATCCTCAGGGCTGTAGCCCAGCTTTTCCAAAAGACGGGAAGCTGCCTCATAGCTTTCCGGATGGACACTGGTGGCATCCAACGGATTGCTGCCGCCGGAAATACGCATAAATCCGGCACACTGTTCAAAGGCCTTTGGTCCAAGCTTTGCTACCTTAAGAAGGTCTTTTCTGCTGGTAAAGCGGCCATTTTCCTCACGGTAAATGACAATATTTTTTGCAATGGCTTTGGAAACACCGGAAATATATTCCAGCAGGGAAGCGGATGCAGTATTCAGATCTACACCAACTTTATTTACAGAGTCCTCAACCACTCCTGTAAGAGCCTCGCCCAGCTTTTTCTGGTTCATATCATGCTGATACTGGCCTACACCGATGGATTTCGGATCAATCTTAACCAGCTCTGCAAGGGGATCCTGCACACGTCTTGCAATAGATGTGGCACTTCTTTGTCCTACATCAAAGTTCGGGAATTCTTCTGTAGCAAGCTTACTTGCAGAATAAACAGATGCTCCTGCCTCATTTGTGATCACATACTGAACCTTTGCCTCCGGAATCTCTTTGAGCATATCCACAATGACCTGTTCAGACTCTCTGGATGCTGTACCATTTCCCACAGAGATCAGGGAAATGCCATACTTTTTGATCATACCCTCCACAATATCCTTTGCTGCGCGGATTTTTTTCTCATTGGTAGGTGCGGTAGGATAAACAACAGTGGTATCCAGCACTTTTCCGGTAGGATCTACTACAGCCAGCTTGCATCCGGTACGGAACGCCGGGTCCCATCCAAGCACAGTCTGTCCCGCAATTGGAGGCTGCATCAGAAGCTGCTCCAGGTTCTTTCCAAAAACCTTGATAGCACCATCCTCTGCTTTTTCGGTCAGATCACTACGGATCTCTCGCTCAATAGCCGGGGCAATGAGACGCTTGTAGCTGTCCTCTGTCACCTCTTTCAGGATCGGTGTGGTATTTGGATTCTCTCTGGTGATCACCTGCTTATCAAGGTAACGGAGGATTTCTTCCTCAGGTGCCACGATCTTGATGGTAAGGACTTTTTCTTTTTCCCCACGGTTTAAGGCCAGCACCCGGTGACCTGCAAGCTTTTTCACCGGCTCCTCAAATTCATAGTACATTTCATAAACAGACTGCACCTCCGGATCCTTTGCAGTGGAACTGATGGTTCCCTTCTTTGCTGTAAGATCACGGATATGGATACGGTAATCTGCTTCATCGGAAATATGCTCTGCAATGATATCCTTTGCCCCCGCAATGGCATCTGCCGCAGTAGCAACCTCTTTTTCCTCAGAAACAAAAGCCTGCGCTTCTTCTTCGATGGATTTTCCTGTCATCTGGAGCATAATGATATTTGCCAGAGGCTCCAGGCCTTTTTCCTTTGCAATGGTGGCACGGGTACGTCTCTTTGGACGGTAAGGACGGTAAAGATCCTCCACCACTACCAGAGTCTGGGCAGCCAGGATCTGAGCTTTTAACTCTGGTGTCAGCTTTCCCTGATCCTCAATACTGGACAGCACCTGGTTTTTCTTATCTTCCAGATTGCGAAGATAGGTCAGACGCTCATTCAGGTTACGAAGCTGCTCGTCATTTAAAGTACCTGTGGCTTCTTTACGGTATCGGGAAATAAAGGGAATGGTATTTCCCTCATCGATCAGCTTCACAGCTGCCTCTACCTGCCATTTTTCCACCCCAAGTTCCTGGGTGATCACATGTAAAATATCCATTTTTTCAATCTCCTCTTAAGCCTCTGCATTATAGTCATTATCACGGTCGTTGTCATAACCGTAGTTATTTTCATTCTCATATCCGCCATAAAAACCGTTTCCCGGCAGTCTGTGGTCCAGTTCCCCTTTCAGATCACGGTAAAATGTTGCCATGGACATTTCCATATAGGGCAGTATCCACAAAAGGGCAATGTATAAGGTAAATGCGGATAAAAAAATCAACGGGACAAAGCTTAAATTCAGCTTCAGATAGCGCCAGATGTTTCCTTTCATCAACTTCACGCTTTCCTTTAATCCCTGAATTCCTCCCAGATCCGGATCATCAGCCATCAGGTAATAGGTCATGGAAAGAGGAAGGGTAAATACAAAATTCAAAACAACACTCAGTGCCAGAAGTCCCAATAATGTCCCCAGCATATTCACTGCTTCGTCCATCATTGCTGCGGTCATCGTTTCTGCTGCTGCCAGACTGGCAATCTTCGGAGTGTATTGTATACTTATATAGAAATAGGGAAGAGCTGTGATAACCTGAATCAGTGCCATTACAAATCCGGCTACGATCACACGGTCCGGCTGATTTTTAAAAAAATAAGCCAGATCCCCTATGGAAAAGCTTCGGCCTCTGGAAATATTCAGAAGCATATACCCAAAACCGGCGGAAACAATTCCCACAAGCAGAGATACCACAAGCATAAACACTTCACTGAGTACAAAATCCAGCGTGGATGTGCCGGAAAAAAGCTTCCCGGACAGAGAGGTTCCGATAAAATTCAACCCATATACAATAATAAGTCCCATGATCACAATTCCATAATGACCCTGAAGAGCTTTCTTTGCCTGCTGTTTGATCTCTTTTGTACGTCTTTTCATAAATAATCTTTCTCCTTTGAACGTGACACAACAGGCCGGGATATTCTCCCGGCCCTGACAGTCACAACTCATTACGCGGTTCTTTTACTTCCCCAGAAAAACAGAGCCACAGTACCGGGGCCTGTATGGCTTCCGATCGTGGTACCGATATGATTGATCTCTACCTTGCCATTTAGCTTCGGGAAGCGCTCTTCCACAAGCCTTGCCACCTCTTTGGCATCTTCCAGGCAGGCAGACTGGGAAATATAACATTTTCCGGAATACTCCAGACCACCTTCTGCGTATTCTTCCATCTTATCCACAATCGCACGGATCACTTTTTTCTTGGTACGGATCTTGAATCTGGGAATCAGTTTTCCCTGATCATCCATATTCAGAAGAGGACAGATATTCAGCATGGTACCAAAAAATCCGCTAGCCTTTGAAATACGACCTCCCCGAATATAAAAGGTCAGATCTGTGGAAAAGAACCAATGATGGTCATTCAACCTGTGTTCCATGGCCCAGTCATAGACTTCATCCACAGTTTTTCCTTCGTCACGAAGATCTGCAAGACGATCCATCAGAAGTCCATAACCGGAGGATGCCCCAAGGGAATCCACCACAAGGA
>CAKRRX010000091.1 GCA_934394595.1 uncultured Blautia sp.
CAGGCAACCGGCCAGAACAAATTTATCCACGAAGGATACCAGGCTGTAAAAGCCATTCCATACGATATGCCGATCGTTGGATACGAGAACAATGTAGTAAATACACTTCGTATCTGGGATGCAGCAGCTATCGAGGAATTTGGATTTGATTCCTTTGATAAAGGTGATTACAAGAAAGCTGTTGAGCAGGAAAACCTTGCAAAGGATATTGTAAATGTTCTTTATCCAAACGACAACAAGATGTCCGGTAAAGAGCTTCGTCTGAAACAGCAGTACTTCTTTGTATCTGCAAGTATTCAGGCTGCAATTGCGAAATATAAGAAAACACATGATGATATCAAGAAGCTTCATGAAAAAGTCGTATTCCAGATGAACGATACTCATCCGACTATGGCTGTTGCAGAGCTTATGAGAATCCTCATGGATCAGGAAGGCCTTGGCTGGGATGATGCATGGGCTGTAACCACCAGATGTGTGGCTTACACCAACCATACCATTATGTCTGAGGCTCTTGAGAAATGGCCTATCGAGCTGTTCTCCAGACTGCTTCCCCGTGTATACCAGATCATCGAGGAGATCAACCGTCGTTTCATCATTGAGATCCAGAACAAATATCCTGGAAACTATGAGAAGATCAAAAAGATGGCAATCATCTACGACGGACAGGTTAAGATGGCACACCTTGCAATCGTTGCAGGTTACTCTGTAAACGGTGTTGCAAGACTTCATACAGAAATTCTGAAGAAACAGGAATTAAGAGACTTCTATGAGATGATGCCTGAGAAATTCAATAACAAGACCAATGGTATCACCCAGAGACGTTTCCTTCTTCATGGAAACCAGAATCTTGCTACATGGATCACAGATCACATCGGACCGGACTGGATCACAGATCTTTCCCAGATTGGCAAGCTGAAGGTATATGCAGATGATGAGAAAGCCCTTCAGGAGTTTATGAACATCAAATTCCAGAACAAACAGCGCCTTGCAAAATATATTATGGAGCATAATGGGGTAGAAGTAGATCCCCATTCCATCTTTGATGTACAGGTTAAGAGACTTCATGAGTACAAGAGACAGCTTCTCAATATCCTTCATGTAATCTATCTGTACAATCAGATCAAGCTGCATCCGGAGATGGAGTTTTATCCAAGAACCTTTATCTTTGGTGCAAAGGCTTCCGCAGCTTATGAGCGTGCAAAGAAGATCATCAAACTGATCAACTGCGTAGCGAATGTTGTAAACAATGATCCGACTATCAATGGCAAGATCAAAGTGGTATTTATTGAGAACTACAGAGTATCCAATGCAGAGATCATTTTTGCAGCAGCAGATGTTTCCGAGCAGATTTCCACAGCAAGTAAAGAGGCTTCCGGTACCGGTAACATGAAGTTCATGCTGAATGGAGCCCTGACACTTGGAACTATGGACGGTGCAAACGTAGAGATCGTTGAGGAAGTTGGCCAGGAGAACGCATTTATCTTTGGTATGAGTGCAGACCAGATCATCAATTATGAGAACAATGGCGGATACGATCCAGACTTTATCTATAACACAGATTCTGAAATCCGTCAGGTACTGATGCAGCTGATCAACGGTACCTTCTCCAGCGATACAGAGCTGTTCAGGGATATCTATGATTCCCTTCTGAACACCAAGAATTGCTCCAGAGCAGATCAGTACTTCATTCTTGGAGATTTCAGATCCTATGCTGAGGCTCAGAAGAAGGTGGAGGCTGCTTATAAGGATGAGAAGAAGTGGGCGAAAATGGCACTTCTGAATACCGCATGCAGCGGCAAATTCTCCTCTGACAGAACTATCCAGGAGTATGTAGATGATATCTGGCATCTGGATAAGGTTATTGTGACTAAGAGCGAGACTGCGGAGAAATAAATAGCGGCAGGGAAAGTCTGAAGCTAAACAGTCAGCTGTTTACACAGATAACTCTAAATATGAAAAAGGAATCCTCCCGGAATGGACAGACGGTATAACCGTGATTATTCCGGGAGGATTCCTTTTTAAACGCCTTACTTTTTGGATTGAATTTATTCTATAAGTATGTCATAATGAATATAAGATGATAGTGGTGGGGAAAATAATGGTAAGGAGGAGATGGTTGTATGAATGGAATGGAACCAAAGATTTCTATAGGAGTAGAAGATTTTGAAGAATTTCGGCATGAAAATTTTTACTATATAGATAAAACCTGCTTGATTCGAGACCTTCTCAGGAATCAGGCTAAGGTAACACTTTTTACCCGCCCCAGACGCTTTGGAAAATCCCTCAATATGAGTATGCTGGAGAACTTTTTTTCCGTTGAAGGGGATAAATCCATTTTCGATGGCTTAACGATTTCCAAAGAAAAAATTCTCTGTGAAAAGTATATGGGGAAATATCCGGTCATTTCTTTTTCCCTGAAGAATTTAGATGCCGCTTCTGACTTTAGAACAGCAAGGGAACTGATGGAATCCTTGATTCAGGGAGTTGCCGGGAAGGTACAATATCTTTTAGAAAGCAGTCGATTAAGTGAAGCTGATAAAGAAATTTATTCTCGATTATTATATAAAAAGATGAATGAAGGAGAACTTCTTGGCAGTTTTAGGGTGCTGAGTGAGCTTCTGGAGAAACATCATGGTCAGAAGGCGGTTGTATTAATTGACGAATATGACGTACCTCTGGCGAAGGCTTTTGAAAGAGATTTTTATGACCAGATGGCAAACATGATCCGTGGTATTCTTGGACAGGTACTGAAGACAAATAACAGCTTGCAGTTTGCAGTTTTAACAGGATGCATGCGAGTTTCCAAAGAAAGCATCTTCACTGGATTAAATAACTTTACAGTGTTTTCCTGTTCGGATGTGGAGTTTGACGAGTATTTTGGCTTTACAGATGAGGAAGTAAGAAAGTTATTAGAAGATTTTCATTTATCTGATCATTATGACGCAATTAAGGAGTGGTATGATGGATACCGCTTTGGAGATACCGAGGTATATTGTCCCTGGGATGTACTTTGTTATTGTCGTAAGCTTCTTTTTGATCCCCAGCTGAGACCTCAGAATTACTGGATCAATACAAGCAGCAATGACATCGTCAGAAAATTTATCCAGCGTTCAGTAAATCAGACCACAAAGCGTGAGATAGAGCGCCTTGTTGCCGGAGAGGAAATCGTGAAGGAATTACATCCTGAGCTGACTTATCAGGATATGTATACAACGATAGAGAATCTTTGGAGTGTTCTTTTTACCACTGGATATCTGACACAGCGAGGAAAACCAGATGGGAATTTGTATCGACTTGCTATTCCCAATATGGAAATTCGTAACATTTTTACGACCCAGATCATGGAGTATTTTAAGGAATGCATTAAAAAGGATGGGGAGACATTGAATCGTCTCTGCACTGCGCTGGAGAATGGAGATGCAGATAAAGTAGAACAATATTTTACCGCATATCTGAAAAAGACGATCAGTATTCGGGATACTTTCGTACAGCGTGAGTTAAAAGAGAATTTTTACCATGGAATGCTGCTCGGAATATTGGGAATGAAGGATAGCTGGGCAATTTCTTCCAACCGTGAAGCAGGCGATGGATACAGTGATATTATCGCAGAAACAGAGGATTCCCAGATTGGAATTATCATTGAAGTAAAATACGCCCACGATGGCAATCTGGAAAAGTCCAGCCAGGAAGCCCTTGAGCAGATCCGGATCACCAGATATGATGAGGAACTGAAAGAAAATGGGGTGGGGAAAATATTGCGATATGGAATTGCCTGTTATTTGAAACGGTGTAGGGTTGTGATGGAATAAAAGGGGAGGAACTGCCATGAAACCCATAGTATCAATTGGAAATCAGGATTTCAGATCTATCCGGGAAAATCATAATTTTTATATTGATAAAACTGCATTTATCCGGGAATGGTGGGAAAATCAGGATATCGTTACGTTGATCACCCGCCCCAGGCGTTTTGGAAAAACACTGAATATGAGCATGGTAGAAAACTTTTTTTCTATTCAGTGGAAAGAAAATGATAAGCTTTTTCGGGGACTGGATATATGGCAGGAAGAAAAGTACAGAAAACTTCGGGGACAGTATCCAGTGATCTTTCTTAGCTTTGCCCCGGTAAAAGGAGAGACATATTCAGAAGTAAGGGAGGGAATCGTCCAAACGATTCTGGATTTGTATGCGCGGTATGATTATCTGCGCCAAAGTGACGCCTTAAATGAAAAAGAAAAAGCATATTTTGACTATGTAAATGCAGATATGTCCAATACAATTGCAGCTATGGCTTTGCGAAGACTATCTCTTTGTATAAATTTACATTACGGGAAGAAAGCCCTTATTTTGCTGGATGAATACGATACACCTCTTCAGGAAGCTTACGTAAAAGGATATTGGAATGAACTGGCTTCTTTTATGAGTAATTTGTTTAATTATACATTTAAAACAAACCCTTATATGGAGAGAGGTCTTCTGACAGGGATTACAAGAGTTAGTAAGGAATCTATATTTTCCGATCTCAACAACCTGGAAATTGTGACGACAACATCAAATAAATACAGTACAGCATTTGGATTTACGGAAGCTGAGGTTATGAATGCGCTTAAGCTGTTTGGACTTCAAGAGCAGTCTGGGGAAGTGAAAAAGTGGTACGATGGCTTTTGCTTTGGAAAACAGAACGATGTCTATAATCCCTGGTCTATCACGAAATATCTGGATACGGGAAAATTTGACAGCTACTGGGTAAATACCAGTTCCAATTCTCTGATCGGAAAACTCATCCAGGAAGGAACTCCGGATATAAAAATTGCAATGGAGGATCTGCTGGAGGGAAAAACTATCGAAACAGCCATTGATGAAGAAATTGTCTTTGACCAGTTGGAAAATAACAGTTCTGCGGTATGGAGTCTGCTGTTGGCATGTGGCTATCTGAAAGTAAACAGGGCTTCTGATGATGGTGCCGGAGGAAATTACATTCTTTCATTGACAAATTATGAAGTGAAAAACATGTTTCGAAGGATGATTCAGGGATGGTTTGGGAAGGCTTCTGTGAGGTATAATGATTTTATAAAGGCGCTGTTATCTGATGACGTAGATTATATGAATCAGTATATGAATCAGGTAGCAATGCAGACTTTTAGCTTTTTTGACACGGGAAAAAAGATGGCAGATCAGGAAGAACCGGAACGCTTCTATCACGGCTTTGTATTGGGACTGATGGTGGAACTTGCGGATCAATACCGGATCACGTCAAATCGGGAAAGTGGACTGGGACGATATGATATTATACTGGAGCCTTTGAGAAAAGGCAAAATGGCCTATGTGATTGAATTTAAGGTACATAAGGCGAAACGAGAGAAAGATTTAAGTGAAACTGCAGACAATGCCTTACGGCAGATTGTAGAAAAAAATTACGACGCAGAACTTCTTTCCAGGGGAATTTCAAAGGACAATATTCGTCATTTGGGATTTGCTTTTTATGGAAAAACGGTATTGATCGAACAGGGATAAGGCGGAGAACAATTGCAGAGATTGTTTATAATAGCTGAGCAGGGCACGCTTTAAGAAGCGGTGTCCTGCTCAGAATCTTTCTGCCAGTGTTCATAAGGCAGCATGTGATACAGTTTTCTCATGGTGGTTCTCTGGCTGGCGTATAATTTTGCAAGCTCCCGTTTCTGATTGTACAGTTCTTTGGGCATTTCCTCCAGATCATAAGGAACCTTGTCGTTGACATAATATTTTCCAAACCAGTACAGGTCTGCTTTGCAGCTGTTTTCCTCATACTCTTTTTTTACAAGCTCATGAGTCATTTGGTGGTGATGGTGTCCGTATTCGCCGTCTTCATTGTGGCTGACCACCAGATCCCAGTTCTTATAGTTCAATACAGTGGCGATATCAAGAGCCATATCTTTTTTCCAGTATTTCCAGTCACTTCTTTTATTCCCAATTTTGTCCGGATAGGAGAGAATCAGATATTTTTCCCCGGTAGCCTCCATCACAGATTTGAATTCCGCGCTTCGCACAGGGTCATTTCCACGGGTCATACAGACCACCAGATAATCGTCCTCTATAAGGTGCTGTCCACCCCAGAGCAGGTCATCATCCGGGTGCGCCACAAACATCACCTTGTTGTAGCCTGTCAGGTCCAGTGCATCCAGATCTGCGTCTGTGACATGGGGAAGGTTCATATATGGGTAATACAGATAAAGCTTATGTCCGCCAAAAGCGAGGAGAAAAATGGCTGCAAAAAGAATCAACAGCCTTTTCCAGTGCGCTTTTATCCAGTGGGCGGCGGGAGAAAGCCTGGAAAAAAAGGAAAGTGTATTTGTCATAATAAAGGACTCCAATTTAATTAGTTGGTGAAAATGCGAAAGCCGTACAATGCAGAAAAGAGGGAAAAACTCTTTAGCTGCGAATGCTTTATTACAATTATACTATGTCTGCAAAAAGTTACAAGCCTCGCTGTAAAATCTTTTGATTACGTGGTATCATATGAAAAAATGCAGTACAGGCAGGTATTCAAATGACGAAAGAAAAGAAATCCTTTTATAAAACTTTTTTTGCCCTTTATATTGCGCTGGTGTGTCAGAATGTGATCACATTAAGCGTGAATCTGATGGACAATATTATGCTGGGGGCTTATGGAGAAAGTGCGTTATCTGGTGTGGCAGCAGTGAATCAGGTTCAGTTTGTTTTCCAGCAGCTGATCATGGCGCTGGGGGATGGGCTGGTTATTTTATGCAGCCAGTACTGGGGAAAGAAAAATGTAAAGGCTATGAAGCGGATCATGGCAGCAGCCATGCATAGTGCAGTGGTGATCGCAATCCTGCTCTTTACAGCAGCATCCCTGTGTCCGGTGCAGATCCTGAAGATATTTTCCACAGATGAGGAAATTATCTGGGAAGGAGTAAGGTATCTGGGAATTATCCGGTTTACCTATCTTTTCTTTGCCATTACCCAGATTCTGCTGGCATCCCTTCGAAGTACAGCCGTGGTAAAAATTGCCTCAGTTTTGTCGCTGATCACGCTTGGAATCAATTGTGGTATTAACTATGTGCTGATTTTCGGAAATTTTGGATTTCCCAGAATGGGCGTGGAGGGAGCTGCCATCGGAACCCTTACAGCGAGGATCGTGGAAGTTCTGATCCTGGTTTTTTACATCTGGAAAAAAGAGAAAAATGTTCATTTGCGGGTAAAAGATTTCTTCCGCACAGATTCCGTAATGACAAAAGATTACCTGAAAGTCACCCTGCCAATCGCATTATTGTCCGGACTGTGGGGCCTGAATACTGCGCTTCAGACCGTGATTCTGGGCCATATGACCTCTGCTGCGATCGCAGCCAACAGTGCGGCATCCAATCTGTTCCTTATGGTGAAATCCACTGCTTCTGGTGCATCCTCCGCAACTGGAATTATAATCGGAAAGACCATCGGAGAAGGAGACCTGGACAGGGTCAGAACCTACTCAAAAAGATTGCAGCGGCTGTTTGTTATCATTGGACTGATGTCAGGAACTACATTATTCTTTTTGAGAATCCCGGTTCTGAGCCTATATAAGCTGAGTCCGGAGGCGATGAGCCTAGCCAATACCTTTCTGATGATCCTCAGTGTGGTATGCATGACAATGTCTTATCAGATGCCCACAAATAATGGAATCATCAGAGGCGGTGGAAATACCACATTTGTAATAAAAATGGATCTGATCAGTATCTGGGGAATCGTGATCCCGCTGTCCTTTATCATGGCATTTGTGGTAAAAGCTTCTCCGGCAGTGGTGGTATGCTGTCTCAATGCGGATCAGATATTTAAGTGCATCCCGGCATTTCTGGAAGCAAATTACGGGAACTGGGTCAGAAAGCTGACCAGGGATTAAGGATTTATATATAACAGCTATTTTGCAGGCTGCAATAAATGGATAGTACATTAATAAATTGCCATGTTTGTCATAGACAAATGTGGCAATTTGCTTTATCCAGCCGATTTATAATGTATACTGAAAGTAGTTAGTACAGTGAATATAGAAAGGAGGGCACGGGGATGACTCGGATTCTTTTTTTCATTTTTGCAGCTATATGCTGCATTACATCCGGAGGCAAAACTTCACAAAGGTTATCACAGGAAAAAAGCACTCTCACCGGGACTTACCTTTATGAGGCTTCTGATAACAGCAAAATGAAGGATATGCAAAAGGTTCCACCCTCCAGAATAGAATTCAGAAAGGACGAGGAAGGACTGGAAACAGTGACAAAATTCACTTCCCCGGATGAAATCAAGACAGTTGTAGATGCCTTTCTTCAGATTCGAATTGGTAAAAAGACAGATATTTTTGTAACGGATCAATATAATGTCATTTGCTTTTTCTTTCCAGATAACACAACAGTGGCATTTCAGTTGAACGGCAGAAGCCTGGAATGGAGGAAAGAGGGGCAAACAGAACTTTATGAATTGGAGAATGCAGATCTTTTCTGGAAGGAGGCGTTTTGAAATGAAAAAATCATTGAGAAAAACAATTGCTGCGGTATGTATGGGTACAATGCTGATAGCATGTACTGTTTATGGTGCAGACAGCGCCGAGAATCTGATGGTATATACAGATAATGTGCTGTCAGATGGTTCTCTGATCTATTATTTTGAAGAGGTTGCAGTTACTCTTCCGGCTGACTGGCAGGGCAAATTCCAGATTGAGACGACCGATAATTCTGCCATCTTTTATCACAAGGCAAGCCGTGAGAAATGGCAGGAAAAATATGGGTATGACGGCGGCAAGCTGTTTACTTTATCCTGCACGGTTAATCATGATTTTCAGGAGCTTCCGGATTTTACCTATATTGGCTTCAGTGACCAGTCTGTAATGAACTATTTTATGATTTTCCCAACAGACTTCCAGGCATACACAGATGATCCGGCAATTGCAGCAGAATTTCAGCAAATGAATATGGAAATCGATTTTGTAAAGCAGCATGCCTATATGTTAAGCGAGGGTGACAGCAGCACAGTATCGACCTCTGAACCAGCGGAGATCCCCACCACTGAACAACAGGCAATACCGACTGCTGAGCCCGAAGCGATACCGACTACGGCACCGAAAACTGTGTCGAATACTGAGCCGAATAGGGAAGGGGACACAGGCAGCTGGGTGCAGATAATGGACGAATTTGAAATCTGTCTTCTGCCAGACTGGGAGGAGGTCGAGCTGGATGAGGAAGATAAGGAAGAGGGTGCTTACTATGCCGCAAGGTCTGTTGACAAAGAAGCGGTGCTGCTCGTCCTGTCTATGAACCTTACAGATGGCTACACTCAGGAGGAGATTGAAGAGGAGTTGGCTGAGGGTGATTTTGGTTCCATGCTGGAGGTTGCAGAAGAAGCGTTAAAGCAACAAGGGTATACCATAGAAAAAACAGAAGTGATTCATGATATTCCATGTGCTTTCTTTTCCTGTGAGGACGCTTATGGAATTGTATTTATGGATCGAAGTGATTCTGTAATGGATGTCCTCTACTTCTCAGGTGAGGATATGCAAAACAATGATGGAGTGCAGTCCATTCTGTATTCAGTGAGATGGGTAGGCTAAAGGGAGTACTGCCAGGGGTTATTCTGACGCTTCTGGCAGCCTGTATAAGCCTGAAGCTAACAGAAGTCAGGGCAGAGGAATCCTTATTGGAGGCCTGGGAAAGGCAGAATCAGGCTTCCACAGGGGAAAATTACAATAATATTCCGCAGCTTAAGGAAGAGGATATCCGTCAGATGAATCAGGGAAATGCAGAATTCCTGTATAACGATGAAGGGTATGTGACCTTTCTTAGAGGCAGATTTTATGATGATAAGGTAACAGACACGGAAAAAGGAGTGGAATCCCTGATGGGGATTGCAGATCTTCTGGGGCTTTCCAGGGGATCGGAATTTTTTGCAGTATATGGAGAGCAGGATGAATACGGCTACACCTATCTGACCTATAAGCAGCGTTACGGCGATCTGACTCTGGAAAATGCAGTGCTGAAAATCATTTTGGATCCACAGGGCTATACAGCAGGACTTGTAAGCTCCTTTACCCCAAATGTGGGAATGGC
>CAKRRX010000092.1 GCA_934394595.1 uncultured Blautia sp.
GTCAGCATCGTATCAATACAAGCCTTCGCTTTCACTCTCACATTCTCATCCAGACTGATTTCCTCGCCTCCCTGTCCACGGACACAATTGTACACATCCATCAGGGTCGTCAGTTTCATATTGTGGCATACACAGTCCTTTGACAGTGGATAGAATCTCTTATCCGGGCACTCAAACTGAAGATGCTGTACGATACTGTTCTCTGTACCAATGATAAATTCCTGTGCATCGCTTTCCTTTGCATATTTCATGATTCCCGTTGTACTTCCGATGTAATCGGCCATAGCAGAAACCTCTGGCAGGCACTCCGGATGAACCAGGAATTTTGCTTCCGGATGGGCTGCCCGGGCCTTTTTCACATCTCTTACTGACATTCTCAGGTGAGTAGGACATCCTCCGTGAACAAATTTAAAGGTTTTCTCAGGAATCTGTTTTTCCACCCAAGCGCCAAGATTACAGTCCGGGATAAACAGGATCTTGTCATTGTCAATATTTTTCACGATCTTCACGGCAGAAGAGGACGTTACACACACATCACAGAGGGTTTTCAGTTCTGAGGTTGTATTGATATAGGCCACAACTGTATAATCCGGATTTGCCTCTTTCAGCGCAGACAGCATTTCCACGTCCAGCTGCTCTGCCATAGGACATCCTGCCCCACTGTTGGAAAGGTAAACTGTTTTCTCCGGTGAAAGAATTTTCACAGTCTCTGCCATAAATCTCACGCCGCACATCAGCACATTTTTCTGCGGTGCCTTTGCAGCCTGCTGACTCAGCCCATAGGAGTCCCCGGTATAATCTGCCACTTCCAGGATTTCATGGTTCTGGTATGCATGTGCAAGAATACAGATATCTTTTTCCTTCTTTAAACGCAGAATCTCATCCTGCAGTTCTCTTGTAGTCATCATAATCGTATTTCACTCCTGTTTTTCTCTCAATTTTCTTTGGATTATATGCCACCTTCCTCTGACTGTCAACAAAAAACTTTACACCTATCTTGTCAACTGTAAATTTTAGTGTTATACTACAGGACATGTTGTCACAGAAAGGAATACCACTATGAAAACAGATATCCTCATCGCAGGCAGCGGCTGTTCCGGCCTTTACTGTGCCCTCAAGCTTCCCCGCGATAAAAAAATCACCATTATAACCAAATCCGACCTCACCAGCAACGATTCCTATCTTGCCCAGGGCGGTATGTGCATGCTGAAAGAAGCGGCTGACTATGACAGCTTTTTTGAAGATACCATGAAAGCCGGACATTACGAAAACGATAAAAAGTCCGTTGAGATCATGATCAAAACTTCACCGGAAGTTGTAAAGGATCTTGTTTCCTACGGCGCACGCTTCGAGCGAAACGAAGATGGCAGCCTTGCCTATACCAAAGAGGGTGCCCATTCCACCAACCGGATCATTTTCCACGAAGATGTAACCGGAAAAGAAATTACCAGTTCCCTGCTTCGTGAAGTTCAGAAGCTTTCTAACGTGGAGCTTCTGGAATACACCACTCTGGTTGATATTCTGGAAAAAGACAATCGCTGCTATGGTGCCGTGATCCGTCGTCCTGACGGCTCCCTTGACACAGTCACAGCCGACCATACTGTTCTGGCAAGCGGCGGAGTCGGCGGCCTTTACAAACACTCCACCAATTTCCGTCACCTTACCGGAGATGCCCTTGCAATTGCAATGAGACACAACATTGAACTTCAAAATCCGGATTATGTGCAGATCCATCCCACCACCTTTTATACCAAACGTCCGGAGGACCGCAGCTTTTTGATCTCCGAATCCGTTCGTGGGGAAGGTGCAAAATTATACGACAAAAACATGAACCGCTTTGTAAACGAACTGCTGCCCCGTGATCTTCTTTCCCAAAGGATCCACGAGCAAATGGCAAAAGACGGCACAGATTTTGTCTGGGAGGATCTTCGCCCTATCCCGGCTGAGACACTCCGCCACCATTTTCCAAACATTGTTGAACACTGTAAAGAAATGGGATATGATGTTTTCAAAGAGTGTATTCCGGTTGTTCCGGCACAGCACTATTTCATGGGCGGCGTAAAAGTGGATCACGAAAGCCGCTCCTCCATGGAAAATCTCTACGTAGTAGGTGAAGCAGCCTGCAACGGCGTCCATGGCAAAAACCGCCTGGCAAGCAATTCCCTGCTGGAAAGCCTTGTTTTTGCAAGACGCGCAGCTCAGGATATGGCGGAGCATGCTGCAAAGGATACTTCCACAGCCGATTACCTGGCATCCCACGTAGATCTTCATCAGTACGAAGATGCCCAGGCTCTCGCAGAGACTTATCATCATCTCGCCGAACAGGCCATCACCCTTGGCCAGAATCCAGAAGGCAGAAAGGAATTTTTATATGTATGATCAGGTAACCCTCGGATTAAATGTTGATCCGTATATTTTAAGCGCATTAAAAGAAGATATCACAAGTGAAGACGTATCCACCAACAGTGTTATGCCAGATCCAACACCAGGTGTGGTAGATCTCATCTGTAAAGAAGATGGAATCATCTGCGGACTGCAGGTTTTTGAACGTGTTTTCACACTTTTAGATTCATCCACCAAAGCTGAATTTTACGTAAAAGACGGTGATCACGTAGAAAACAAACAGCTGATCGGAAAAGTTTACGGAGATATCCGTGTCCTTCTCTGTGGAGAAAGAACTGCCCTCAACTATCTTCAGAGAATGAGCGGAATTGCCACCTACACCAGCCAGGTTGCCGCACTGCTTGAGGGCACCGGAATCAAGCTTCTGGACACCAGAAAGACTTCTCCAAACAACCGTATTTTTGAAAAATATTCCGTTCGCATCGGCGGAGGCAATAACCACCGGTACAATCTTTCTGACGGCGTACTGCTCAAGGACAACCACATCGGCGCTGCTGGCGGCGTAAAACAGGCCATCTCCATGGCAAAAGCATATGCACCTTTTGTCCGCAAAATTGAGGTAGAAGTAGAAAATCTGGATATGGTAAAGGAAGCTGTAGAAGCCGGTGCAGATATTATCATGCTTGACAATATGTCTACCGAACAGCTGAAAGAATCCATTGACTATATCGCCGGCCGCGCAGAGATCGAAGTTTCCGGAAATGTGACAAAAGAAAACATTGCCAGACTTACCGGTTTGGGTGTAAATTATGTATCAAGTGGTGCCCTTACCCATTCCGCACCGATTATGGATTTATCTATGAAAAATCTTCATCCGGTGGAGTAGCTTCTACCACATCCGGGAATTGCTCCTCACGGATTTCCCTATAAAAACCAGCAGACAGGAGATGAAAAAATGAAAGGTGAAGAAAGAAGAAACAAACTTTTAGATATCTTATCCTCCAGCAATAGTCCCGTTTCCGGCGGTACTTTATCTAAGGAATTAGACGTAAGCCGCCAGATTATTGTCCAGGATATTTCTCTCCTGCGTGCCAACGGTGCCACCATTTTTTCCACCAACAAGGGCTATCTGCTGCAGGAAGAAAAGAAATATTCCAGGGTTTTCAAGGTCTATCACTCAGACGATCAGGTAGAAGAAGAGCTGAGTACTATCGTGGATGCCGGTGGACAGATCCGTGATGTCTTTGTCTACCACAAGGTATACGGCATCCTGAAGGCAGACATGGGAATTAAATCCCGCCGTGATATCCGCAGCTACATGGAAGAGATCAGCTCCGGCAAATCCAGCCTTCTGAAAAATGTAACCTCCGGTTATCACTACCACACCATAGACGCGGAAAGCGAAGAGATCCTGGATGCCATTCAGGCCGAGCTTCAGCAGAAAGGCTTTCTGGCAAAATTACAGGACTACGAACCAGTTGATTTCTGGGGAGGTCAGGAATCTGCCAAATAGAACCCTTTAGCGCTTATTCAGTTTCTTATAAAGAACTGAATAAGCGCTTTTTCTGTCATATCCCACTCCCATTCTTCATAAATATAAAGGATGTAAAGAAAGGGGGATTTTTATGCAGACTGATTACACTCGCCTGATCAACCAATCTCACCCGCTTCCACCTGACTACATTCCCGAAAACCTTATAGATATCGGCATTCCCTTTGATGCTCTTCCCGGCGATCCCAAGCGCCTTCTGGAAAAAAGGACAGCCCAGGCAGCTCTTCGCCTTGTAAATGCCGCCTGTCAGGAAGGACTTTGCCTCTATGGGATTTCCGGTTACCGATCTTACAAGCGCCAGCAGGAGCTTTTCACCGGCAGTCCCTATGTTGCTGCGCCCGGCACCAGCGAACATCAGAGCGGCCTTGCCCTGGACCTCTCCTGTCCTGCCATCCGCATGGAACTGATTCCCGAATTTGCCCTCACTTCCGAAGGAAAATGGCTCGCCCGCAATGCTTCTCTTTACGGTTTTATTCTCCGCTATCCTCAAAATAAAGAATCCATCACCGGCGTTCCTTACGAACCCTGGCATATCCGCTACGTCACCCGGGAACTGGCCGGATATCTGAAGCTTACCGGGCTGACCTTGGAAGAATACCTGGATTTTCCTTCCGAAATAATTGCCAAAACTCCGTTTTGAAAATATTCGCCACTTGTTTTTTATACTCTTTACGTTTTCAGATATTAGGCGCAAAATATATTTTCTGCTCTCTTTTCACGTATAAATCCCCCATATTTTCGCATACTATCCATACACTACAAAATATGGAAACCCACGAAACAGACAGGTCGCCAGCCACTGGCTGCACCATAAAGAAACATTCATTGTTTCGCGCAATTGTATCATAAAATACAGGAGGAACAGATAAATGAAAGCGACTGGAATCGTAAGAAGGATTGACGACCTTGGCCGTGTTGTCATCCCAAAAGAAATACGCCGCACTCTGCGGATCAAAGAAGGCACTCCCCTGGAAATTTTCACAGACCGTGAGGGGGAGATCATCTTGAAAAAATACTCTCCCATCGGCGAACTGAGCCTTTTTGCAAAAGAATATGCCGAATCCCTTTCCCAGTCCACAGGTATGCTCTCCTGCATCACAGACCATGATCAGGTAGTTGCTGCTGCAGGCCCGGGAAGCAAAGAATTCATTGGCAAAATGATCAGCAGCCAACTGGAAGGCGTCATAAATGACCGGGAAACCAAGTGTCTGGGCGCCCGTGACCGAGGGAAAGTGCCTGTAGTGGACGAGCAGCCTGCCCCCACCAGTTCTCAGGTCATCCAGCCTATTATTGCATCCGGTGACGCCATCGGCAGCGTAATCCTCATAGGAAAAACCGACAGAGACATCCTTGGTGCCAGTGAAAAGCTCCTGGCCCAGACTGCCGCCGGATTTCTGGGACGGCAGATGGAACAGTAAAAAAATCTGCTGTATTATTGACCATTCGTCCGTAATACAGCAGTTTTTTATTTCGTCTCATTTTTCACCTTTTCTCTCTGCCTGGTAATATCAAAATACTCCGGCGAAATGATCTCATGCTTCACAAGTGCATCAAATACCTCTTTCTGCGCCGGTGTCATGGCCATTCCCACAGTAGAATTATAATCTGTAAGCACACAGCCTGTCTTTTCGATCATCCAGAACAGCGGCGAATCGTTCTCCGGGATCATTTTCCAGATCTCCTTTTCCGGATATGGCAAAAGAGCCATCAACGTCTGAAGATGTCCCTTCTCCTCGATCAGTCTGTAATCCCCATCCGGCAAAATCACTCCATCTGAAAAATTCGGTATCTGCCCTGCTTTTAATAAAAGCTCCTCTGTTAGTTTCACTGCAAACTTCCCCCTGAAAAAGTATTCACTATCTGTATGGATTATAGCATGCCTCGGCAGCAAATACCACTGCCACTTCCGAAACCATATAAATCAATAGAATTTTCCCCTTGCATTTTTACAAAAGTGTGGTATAGTAATCTCATACTTCGTTATGTAGTTTTTATTACTACTTGTTTTGGTTTTTATTTATCCATTACATTGTTATCAATAATACGGAGGTGTTATTTATGAAATTGAAACTAAAAGATCCAGGAAGCGCCATCACCCATGGCATTGCTTTTCTTCTCGCTGCTTTTGGAGCTGCCCCGTTGCTGATCCGTTCTTCAGAATGGAACGACCATCTCCACATCATAGCACTAAGCATCTTTATCCTTACCATGATGCTGCTCTATGCTGCCAGCACCCTTTACCACTCTGTGGACTCCACAGCCAAGGTCAACCGCCGCCTGAAAAAGCTGGATCATATGATGATCTTTGTTATGATAGCAGGAAGCTACACACCGATCTGCCTGATCGTCCTTCACAATTCCATTGGATACGCCCTTTGCGCTCTGGTATGGGCCACAGCAATCCTTGGAATCCTTTTCAAGGCTTTCTGGGTAACCTGCCCTAAATGGATTTCCTCTGTACTGTACATTGGAATGGGCTGGCTGTGTGTCCTGGCCTTTCTCCCGATCATCCACGCACTGCCCAAAGCCGGATTTGGCTGGCTGCTGGCTGGTGGGATCATCTACACCATCGGCGGTGTGATCTACGCCTTGAAGCTGCCGATCTTTAACGCCAGACACAAGAATTTCGGATCTCACGAAATCTTTCATGTTTTCATTATGCTTGGCAGCGCCTGCCACTTTATTGTGATGTACTGCTTTGTAGCCAATATGCCGGTTTAAAACTCCATCAGCGCCAGCTTTTGCTGCCGGGTCAGCTGCTTGATGGCATACTCCCGGCTCATGGCCTCTTCCCTGGTTTTGTACCCTTCATAGTACACGAGAGTCACCGGGCGCTTTGTTTTCGTATATTTCGCTCCATTTTTTCCACTGTTATGCGCTTTCAGACGTTTCTCCAGACAGTTTGTCCACCCGGTATAAAGGGTTCCGTCTGCGCATCTGACCATGTACGTATAATTCATCTCCACCTCTATGTAAAGGAGTGCTGCCACAATTCCAGGCAGCCTCCTTATCTTTATAAAAAGCAACCGGCATCAACACTTGTATCTCATCCGACAATACTGAAAAAAGCAGGTAGGGGCTCGCCGATTGCGGATTCTTTCCCACCTGCTTTATTATACGTTTTTTTTATTATTTTGTGAATGTAAATCTGATTTTACGCAGCCCCTGCCTCACACTTTTCACGGAAGATATGCGATAGGGTCAATTGGCTCCCCGTCTTTTTTCATTGCAAAATACAGGTTGCTGCCCTCTTCACTGTAATATTTCGTAGGTGCTGCCACATATCCGATGATAGTTCCCTTTTTCACCGTGTCTCCCTCTGCCACATCCAGGTCCGTAAGTTGTCCGTAAATGGCCTGATAACCATTTCCCAGCTCCATAGTCACAGTAGTACCAGTCTGGGCATTATTATCAATGGAATAAACCGTGCCGGAAACAGCAGACATCACAGGTGCCCCTTCTACTGCCTGCACGGAAATCGCCGGGCTGAGCTTATACTGATCCAGGGTTGGAAAATAAACACTTTGATCCATGCTGTAATCAATCAAAATCTGTCCGCTTACCGGCCACTCCATCAGAGTATCCTCGGAAAAATTGATCTCCGGCGCATTGTCAGCCAGAGCCGGTGCATTGACACTGGTACTTTCCCCGATATCTGCCGTATTCTCTACCGTTGTATCTGCCGCTCCTGTGAGATCCTTCTCATTCAGAATATCGGTCTTTGCATTTTCTTCCATTTTTGCCTCAACCAGACTGGTGCCGGTCTCCGCCAGGGAATCTGCTGCCCCGGGAACTTTTCCGTCATCCGTTACCGTCTGCTCTTCTTTTTCGCTTTCCAGAGGAAGCACCTCCTGAATATGTTCCTTTTTGTTTGACACCTGATACGCTGTTACTCCCAGGACCGCCATCACAGCAAGAAGTCCCCCGTTAAAAATAAGTCTTAGTGTTTTGTTTTTCCTCATATTCTTTCACCTCTACATACATTCTGTTCACAGCTGCTGTACCATCTGTATTTGTATGGTGTCCAGAAATACAAGGTCTTATTCAATTATTTTTCTGAAAAAACATCATTTATATTTTGGATTTCCATTTTGGGAAAATACGCCGCGAGGATCTCTTTCCAGCTGCTGCCTGCCTTTGCCATCTCATTTGCGCCATACTGGGAAAAACCAAGCCCATGTCCTTTTCCCTTGCACAAAAAACGCACTGCTTTTCCCATTTTCTGCACCGAAAAATCTGCGGAAGCCAAATGCAATCCCAACCGAAAATCCTCTCCATCCAGATACTGTCCATCAATGTCAAGAACTGTCACATATCCGGCAGAATCCCGCTCTTTCAAGATCAGCTTCCGGGGAAGCTGGCTCAAGGATACATATGTACTGTTGATATAATCCGGTGCCGCAAGATCCTGGCTGCTATCTACAGATTTCAGGTATCCATACTCCGAACTGTGAAAGACCTCTGCCCCATCTCTGGTCTGCCCGTTACTCACTTTATGATATGGGACAATCTTCAGCTGTCCCTCCCAGGTAAGGACCTGATTCTTTGTCTCTTCCACAGCCTCCCCGTACAGCTGCAATTTTTCCGCTTTTTCCAGCCACTGTAGTTTTGTGGTGGTTTCCTTGTCCTGTAAAATAGAAAAAAGGCTTTCCTCTTTTTTTCTTCTGTACAGCTCTGAACGGGCGATCACCGCCTGGGCCTTCACAGTCTCCGGTTCATAATCCCCTTTCATCTGTACCATAAGCATCAGCGGCACAAATTTTTCTTCATTTACAGGATAAAGTAAAAGTGCTTTACGCCCTCCATTCAGGAAAAAAGTAATTGCATAGGGCAGCAAAAACAAAAGCGGCAGACCCCCACCGAAAGAACAGATTTTATGAAACAGCTTTTTCATGGTATTATGCCAGACTTTCCCGTTTTTATCCCTAATATATGAAGAATTGCAAAATTTTATTATCCGTAGTATACTGTATCAGTTCCTTTTAGTAGTGAAACAGACATATGAAAATGGAGGTTTTTATGGTTGCACTTTTTCTTGCCCCCGTGTACATCCTGATCAATCTTTATGTTGTCCGATGGATGATACGCTGGATGAGCGCATGCCACAAACTTTTTCGCACAATGGCTTTTCGCGCATCCTTTGTGGGAATTTATATTATACTTGCCACAGCCCTGCTCACAGGCTTTCTGGTGAAAAAGCCCCTCTGGCTTCACCGGATCCTGAAGCATATCGGAAACTATTTTCTCGGTACCTTTCTCTACATTCTTCTGGTCATTGTCATTGTGGATCTTGGCCGGCTGGTACTAAAGTATATTTTCCATGCGCCTTTTATTGGCTACCGATGTACCTTTATGGTCACAGGCTTTCTCTGTACAACCCTGATCATCGGCCTGAGTGTCTACGGTATCCTTCATGTAACCCACATAAAGACCACACCTTATGAAGTTAAGGTAGAAAAAACAGTGGATGGCATGGATTCCCTGAAGGTCGTCCTTCTTGCAGACACCCATTTCGGCTACAGCATTGGCACAGCCCAGGCAAAGAGGATCGTAAATAAGATCAACGCCCAGAATCCGGATGTGGTCTGTATTGCAGGCGATATTTTTGACAACGAATACGATGCCATCTCCGATCCAGACGAATTAAAGGAAATCCTAAGCGGTATCCAGTCCCGTTATGGTGTCTACGCATGCTGGGGAAATCATGATCTCAATGAGCCCATACTGGCAGGTTTTACTTTTGATGGAAAAGAAGCGGAATATAATGATCCGAGAATGGAAGAATTTCTTACAGACGCAGGTATTCACCTGTTAAATGACGAATCTGTCCTGATCGATGATAAATTTTACATAGTAGGGCGCCGTGATTATTCACGCTGCCACAAAGTAGAAGGTTCCAGAAAAACTCCGGCCCAGCTTACCGAAACACTGGACCGGAGCAAACCGATCATATTTATCGACCACCAGCCCAAAGAACTGGCGGAAACAGCAGATGCCGGTGTGGATCTCGACCTTTGCGGCCACACCCATGACGGCCAGATGTTCCCCGGAAATCTTTTTATCCATCTATTCTGGGAAAATTCATGCGGTTACCTTCAGAAAGGCTCCATGCACAACATTGTCACTTCCGGTGCCGGTATCTGGGG
>CAKRRX010000093.1 GCA_934394595.1 uncultured Blautia sp.
TTTATTTATAAACAACGATTCCTTTCTTTTTGATTTCTCTCTTTTCCAGCTTTGCAAACGCATCCAGAATATTATCAAATTCGAAATAATCAGAAATATAATCTTTCAGATCAATAACACCTGTCTTCAGCCATGCAAGAATCTGGTTGGTAGCAATTCCTTCTTCTACTTTGCTTGGGAACTGCTGGAACTGAAGCTGCCAGTTATATGGTGCCTTGGACCAGTCAAGCTCCATGGAGCATTTTGGTGCGATACCATAGCAGCACATTTTACCGCCGTCACAGATATATTCCATGGAAGAATTAATCAGAGGAAGAAGTCCTACAGCATCCAGTACGAACTGAACACCATCCGGGCAGATCTTATGGATTTCCTCATTTGGATCACAGTTTTTGCTGTTAAATGCATAGTCAGCACCTTTCGCAAGGGCATCCTCTACCTTCTCGTCTACCATATCAAAAGCAATGATCGGATGAACTCCAAGAAGACTCATGAAACGGATAAAGGTAAGGCCTACAGGGCCACATCCAAATACTGCAATACTGTTATTTTCTTTGATACCAAAACGTTTGATAGAGCTGAGTACTTCGCGTAAAGTAACAATCATAGCTGCATCTACCGGATCCACAAAATCCGGGAGAATTGTCTGTGCATAAGCACATTCCGGTGCTGCTTCGCTTCCGAAAGCTGCTGCGTCATTTACCACTGCATACTCACTGTATCCACCCCAGGCAGAACCCAGTTCTCCATATTTTTCCGGATCTGGATCTACAAACGGAAGCAGTACTTTGTCGCCAATATGATAGGTCTTTACATCAGCACCCACTTCAACAACTTCTCCCACTGCTTCATGTCCAAGCATCAGAGGATACTGATCCATGTCTACTCCTTTGAAGGTACGGTGAATCAATTTCGCATCTGTACCATTACAGATTCCACAGCTGATCGTCTTTACAAGTGCCTGTTTGCTATTGTAAGATGGCTTCGGTATTTCTTTTACTTCCAGAGAACCATCTTTGTTTACTACTAAAGTCTTCATACCAATTCTCCTCACTTATCTCATCACTGGCTTTAATGCCTGATATACCTCTTCAAATGTCTCTCGTAACGGTGTATATATTTCTTTACTTTTAAGATCTGGTTCCACTTTGGACTGTACTTCAATGAACTTGTCAATAGCTGAGAAATCCTTGTAAATACCGCTTCCAACACCGGCAATTACAGCTGCTCCCATAGAACCGGCTTCTTCAAGATATTTGGGAACCAGCACATTGCATCCGAAGATATCTGCAATTCCTCTACGCCACTGGCTGCTTCTTGCCGCACCTCCGATCAGAAGGATCTCTTCGATTTTCTCATCGCGGCCAAGAATATCAAAACAGATTCCCAGATTCATGATTATTCCTTCCATCACACTGCGCAAAATCTGCTCACGTGTAGTGGTTGCCGTTATTCCATAGAATACTCCCTTGGCATCCGGATTCCATCGAGGTGCTCTCTCTCCCAGAAGATATGGTAAAAACACCACCCCGCCAGCTCCCGGTTCACAGGATGCAATTCTCTCATTCATAATTTCATAGGGAGAGCATCCCTTCTCCTGTGCCATACGGATTTCCTCATGGCAAAGGGTCTCTTTCATCCATTTATATGAGCCGCCGGCATACTGCATAGTACCATTTGGTGAATACATCCCCGGTACTGCATGTGCCCAGCACACGATTCTTCTCTGCTCATCCAGAACTGGCTTCTCAGATGTGCCTGCAACCCATGCGGAAGTTCCAAGACAACAGTATGCACTGCCTGGCTTCACACAGCCAGCACCTACATTTCCGGCAACACCATCTCCTGCTCCCATGACAACCTTCGTCTGCGTGGACAGTCCGGTAAGAGCTGCGGCCTCCGATGTAACCTCTCCTACAACAAAAGTAGATTCCACGATCTCAGGAAGCTTATCCGGATCAATTCCAGATGCAGCTACAATTTCCTCTGACCATTTTCTGCCGGCCAGATCAAAACAAGTCATACTGTTTGCATCGGAACAGTCTGTATAAAACTTTCCGGTAAGTCTGAATACAATATAATCTTTTGCATTCAGGAATTTATATGTATTCTCGTAGATTTCCGGCTCATTTTCCTTCAGCCACATTGCTTTCTGGATTCCATAAGATGCAGTATTTCTGTGTCCTACAATGTGGTAAAAACGATCATCATCAATCTTCTCTGCCAGCTGTGCAGACTGCTTCTGGGCTCTCTGATCTGCCCAGATAATTGCACGGTGCAGCGGATTTCCCTGTCTGTCAACTGGAAGACATCCCATCATCTGGCCACTGAAACTGATAGCACGGACATCCCCTCCATCAATGTGATATGCAGATAACAGATCCCTGGTAGAGCCACAAACTGCGCCCCACCAGTCATTTGCATCCTGCTCTGCCCACAGAGGATGATCATAATATACATCGTAAGGATAAGTACGGCTTCCGATCATGGTTCCATCGGTTTTAAACAAAGTCGCCTTATTTCCGGATGTTCCAAGATCATGGGCTAATATATAATCTGCCATTATTTCCCTCCTGATCTTCAGATTTATTTTTCAAGATCCAGCTCTGCCATGGTTGCTGGCATTTCATGCTGTGTATTTACCTTTGTCTCATCTGTAACAAGATCAAAACAGCTTGCAACAATCTTACCCTGCCAGATAATCGGCTCACCTGGCTGATCCAGTTCTCCATGTAATCCATCGCAGTCAGGTGACTGAGCGATTCTTCTTACATTACGGTCTTTGTCTACCATTACAATGGCATTGTTATTAAAGTCTGCGATGTAAAGATTTCCTGTACTTTCATCCATGATCATACCATCTGTGGATTTCAGCTCATCATAATTCTGTGCATATACTTCCTTGTCGATCATATCGCCTTTTTCATCCAGACGGATCTTCCATACCTCACCGTCTCCGAAGTTTCCAACATACATATTTCCCTTGGAATCGATTTCAATACCATCTGCTCCATACTGGCAGGCTGGATTCCTGGTCACAAATGTGGTAAAAATATACTCATCATCCATTGTGTTTGTGATCTGAATATCCTTTGCATCAAGAGGAAAACGATATACGCAGCTTACAAGCTTTCCGGAAGGATCTTCAACTTTGGTAAGGTAACTCTGTGTAACATACATATAATCTTTGTAGATTCTGACTCCGTTTGGATGCTCCATACCATCTGCGATAGTATACCAGTCTTTTACATTGCCGTCTTCGTCAAAGATTACTTTGAGCAAACGGCCCTTCCATGCCAGCTCTTCTTTTCCTGACCATGCCTGATTATCACAGATATACATATTCCATTCTTTGTCAAATGCGATACCCATATTGCGGGCAATACCAGTCTCTGGGTGTACCGGAACATCAAACCATTTGGAAATATTCTTATCTTTGTCAATACGAATCACACAACCGGACATATTATCATCAGCGTAGTTCGGACAGGATACGATCAGATTGCCGTCCTTATCAATCTCCATACCGTCTGGTGTGCATACATATTCTTCTGGTAAAAGTGTAAATAATCTGGATGTCTGCATATTATTTAGCCTCCTCAAACTCATTACAGATTTTAATACTGTTGCTAGTTCCGATACGCTCTGCTCCTGCATCGATCATAGCTTTGCAGGTCTCCCAGTCACGGATTCCACCGGCAGCTTTTACTTTAACGTCATCGCCAACTGTTTCTTTCATAAGACGTACATCCTCTGGTGTTGCTCCGGATGTACCGAATCCTGTACTTGTTTTAATGAAATCTGGTTTTACTTCTTTTGCAATAAGAGCGGCTCTCTTAATCTCTTCTTTGGTAAGGTAGCAGTTCTCAAAGATTACCTTGCTAAGTACATTATGCTTTCTGCAGATGCCTACAATGGTCTCCATCTCTTTTTTGATATACTCGTCATTGCCCATTTTCAGCTGGCCGATATTCAGTACATAATCAATTTCATCTGCACCTTCTTCAATGGCTTTCTCTGTCTCAAATGCCTTTGTCTCAATAGTAGTCTGTCCCAGAGGGAAAGAAATTGCTGCACCTACATGCACCTTTGTCCCTGCAAGAAGCTTCTTGCAAAGCTTAACCGGTACAGAGTTGATTGCAACCATTGCAAAACCGTTTTCCCTTGCCTCGCCACAAAGCTTCTCAAAATCTGCATCTGTTGCATATGCCTTTAAAAAAGTGTGGTCCATCATTCCTGCAAGCTGCTCTCTTGTAATTTCATTGCTTTTCATTTTATATATCCTCCTTATAACCTGTATTCAGGCTTTTTTAACTTTTTGTGCAGCATTTTCCATCAAAAGGAAAAATGCCTGTCCCTCCGGTGCAAAACCGGCTTTATCAAATGTTGGGGCTCCGCAGACATCTGCTACAAAGCCAAACTCATTTACTTTACTTTCTGCTGCCTGACGAAGCTTGTCTGCTGTGACAAGATACTTCTCATCCAGCCACCCCTCAGAAACTCCCCGGTATATGAAATAGGCTGCCATCTGGGAAAGGTTGGTCTCTACAAATGTAGCGGGATCATCCACCACATCATGGAAAAATCCATCCGGCCGCATGTATTTTAAGAGAGTATCCAGTAATCTGGTACCCTTCAAGATCAGCTCTTCTCTGTCTCCCGCATATTCTTCCGGAAGATGTTCCAGCATTCTTGGAATCGCTGCCAGTGTCCATCCATTTCCTACTCCCCAATGTGCTTTTCTTGTGTAAGACTTCGCCTCATCATTCCACTGATGGCACAAAAGACCTGCTTCCTGATCGTAAAGAGCTGCCCAGTAGCCATTCCACTGCTTCATGGCCTCCTCATATTCCCCCTCCACTGCAAGATATGGCGGAAACATATAAAAAGAATCTGCCCAGAACTCTTTGGTTCTTGTAAGATGATATACAATTCCGGCTTCATTTCTTGGGGCTCTTTCCAACGCCCATTTGCGAAGTTCCTGACGGCCCTTACCCAAAAACTCATTTCCGGTAAGCTCACAGGCTTTTTTTAATCCCTCTCCTATGCTACAGTGATCTGTCACACCGTCTGTCACTCCAATCACAGCTGCACGGCCGTCTTCAATGCTTCGGTTGATGGACTCAAAGGCCATAGCACATACTGTGTCAAGCTGTCCCATTTCCAGGAATGCCTGCATGGTCACTCCCTGTTCCCAGGAATAACGCTGCATGGATAATAAGGCTGTGGAAACCTTTTCTACAAGTGTATTGCCCATGTACTTTCTCCTTGTTCTAAATATATTCTGTGATATCAGGGGCAAAAGGTCAAAAAACCTTTTGACTCTAATATCGTTTTATAAATGTAGTAATGTAATGACATAATAACTTTATAAAATAGAGGGAATCTAACTTTTCCCTCTGTATACTGTATAATAGTGATTCCAATGTCAGCTTCTCTACCGACATATTATTGATTATCTACATAAATATTTACATCAAATTTACTTCGATCTCCCCGATAACGAGCGATAGAATATTCAATAGGCTGATTCTGTCCATTATAGCCCACTGTGTGGAACAGCTGAATGGGCTTACCCTGCTTAATATCCATATACTTCACATCTTCCCGGTCTGCTTCTGTGGCTTCTATGGTCCTGTGTACCATGCAGATCCGAGTCTCTTCCTTCTGGGATAAAACAGAGTACAGAGATTCTTTTCCAAAATCATGAGACATTACAAACTCGCAAGACTCATATGGCAGATAAGTCCGCAATGTAACGATTGCTTCCTGATCTGCATAACGCACTCTCTGAAGTATGATCACGGAATCTGCAATCCTGATATTCAGGTTCTCCGCAATCTCCTCGGTGGCCGGCATCACAGACATGGTAATCACCTTCGTACTGGGAGTCATGTGAAGTCTGGAAATCTGTGCATTGTAGGATTCCAATCGCTTGATAAAGTCCTGTTTAAGTTTTGGCTTTGCTACAAAGGTACCCTTACTCTTAACACGGTATAACCAGCCTTCATGGACCAACTCGGTAATGGCCTGACGCACTGTAGTCCTGCTGATGTCAAGAATTTCACAGAAATCCTGCTCCTTGGGAATCATAGAACCCTGTTCATATGTGCCGGACTTGATATTGTCCAAAATAGCTGTCTTTAGCTGATAGTATAACGGAACAGGAACATTCTTATCTAACTGTATTCCAATCTCAGTCATAAGGATTCCGCCCTTCTGCTTTCTAGTTCATAAACGATATATCATTATGTTGTTATGTCATAACATATCGTTTTCATGTGTTTAATATACTATTTTCTGCTCCGTTTGTCAATATCTGAATGCAAAAAAGCTCCCGGAAACAATTTTTCCAAGAGCTTTTGTTTTTTCACACAATATACTATGTTATAATTTCACACTTATGCATTTACCTTACGCATAGCAGCCTCTACAACATGTCCCACAAGAACAGATGTAGTAACACTTCCAACTCCTCCCGGAACCGGTGTAATGGCATCTACGATTGGCTCAACTGCTGCGTAATCAACATCTCCGCAAAGTTTGCCTTCTGCATTTACGTTGATTCCTACGTCGATGATAACCTGTCCTTCTTTTACATACTCAGCACCAACAACACCTGCGCGTCCTGCTGCTACGATGATGATATCAGCCTCACGGGCTACAGACGGCATGTCTACAGTTCTTGTGTGGCAGATGGTTACGGTTGCATTTTTCTTAACAAGCATCATGGCTGCGGGTTTACCAACAACAAGGCTTCTTCCGATTACAACAGCTTTTTTACCTGTGCAGTCAATTCCGTAGTGATCCAGGATTTCCATACATGCCTGTGGTGTGCATGGTGGGAAACCGATTTTCTTACCTGTGAAAACACCAGACATGGAAAGGTCTGTCATACAGTCAACGTCTTTCTCAGGAGCAAGTGCATTCTCGATCACTGCCTGATCCAGATGTTTTGGAAGTGGACGGAACAGAAGAACGCCATGGATATGGTCGTCTTTATTTACTTTATCGATAACTGCGAGAAGCTCATCCTGGGCTACATCCTCCGGAAGAAGGATTTTCTCGCATGCAACACCTAATGTCTCGCACCGCTTTGTTGCACCTTTCTCATAGGAAATATCGCTTGGATTCTCTCCTACACGGATGATGCAAAGTGTTGGGTTAACGCCTTTTTCCTGAAGAGCTGCTACATTACCTTTGATACGCTCGTTTAATGCAGCAGTTACTTCTTTTCCTAATAACTGTTTTGCCATTTTTAAACTATCTCCTTATTTTATGATGACTCCAATGTAGTAATAATACCAGTGTCAAAAGACTTTTGGACACTCCTACCAAATTATTTCAGTCTTGAAAGTACGCTGTCAAATGTCTCATCTGCAAGTTTGCAATATTTCTCAAGCATTGCATCTGCCTTTGCATTCAGCTCTTCTGCATATTCTCTGTCAGCCATGGATTTTGTGTTGATATAAACATTCAAGCTGGCACCCTTTAATGCAGCTTTGCAGAAGGTTGCAGCTACACCGGCATCGCTGATAGCAAGCTTGGAACCTTTCGCAGCAAATTCTTTAATAAGATCAAGTGCCTCACAACATTTCTCCATGATTTCCATTGGAACAGAGCAGGCATCCTTTAATACGATTGCCATAACTCTTGCTTTTTCAGCTTTCTCTTCCTCTGTCTCTTTTGGCATTCCATATGCTTTGGAAAGAGGCTCGAAAACTTCTGCGTCACGCTCAATCAGGCGAAGGAAATCTTTCTGAAGCTGATCACATTTGCCTTTCAACTCCCACATTTCTTCCTCAACATCTGCGTATTTCTTCTTGCCAACGGTAAGACTTCCTACCATGTTTCCAAGCGCGGTTCCTACGGCACCTACCAGTGCAGAGGCTCCACCGCCTCCTGGAACCGGGGCTTTAGAAGCAAGAACTTCTACAAATTCTGTACATGTACTTGTTGAAAATCCCATTTTCGTTTTCTCCTTAATCGCTCTCATTCATCATAATACACTATATAAATATAGTTTTGATCAGGCAGATATTTCCGTCTGCCTGATTTTTGCTAAGCAAGACCAAACACGTTCTGTAAGTTTGGTTCGCTGCTTACCTAAATTAGAACAGGCCTGTGATCTTACCAGTCTCGTCAACATCGATTCTCTCAGCTGCCGGAACTTTCGGGAGACCTGGCATAGTCATGATCTCACCTGTAAGAGCTACGATAAATCCTGCACCTGCAGAAATCTTCAGATTACGAACAGTTACTTCGAAGTCTGTTGGAGCACCAAGCTTGGTCTGGTCATCTGTCAAGCTATACTGTGTCTTTGCCACACAAATCGGGCAGTTACCGAAGCCAAGAGCCTCTAACTGTTTCGCCTGTTTCTGAGCATTAGCTGTAAGAACAACCTTCTTACCGCCATATACTTTCTGAACGATCTGATTCAGCTTATCCTCGATGGAGCCCTCAAGTTCATATGCATAGGAGAAGTCATTTGGCTCTTCACAGAGACGGATTACTTCCTCAGCAAGCTTCAGTCCACCCTCGCCGCCTTTTGCCCATACTTCAGAAAGTGCAACATTAACGCCAAGCTCTTTGCATTTTGCTTCCACAAGGTCAAGCTCTGCCTTTGTATCTGTCGGGAATGCATTAATCGCAACCACACATGGAAGCTTGTAAACATTCTTGATATTGTTAACGTGTTTCAGAAGGTTCGGAAGACCTTTCTCAAGAGCCTCAAGGTTCTCATTGTTAAGATCAGCCTTCGGAACACCGCCATTGTATTTCAGTGCACGGACAGTAGCAACGATCACAACTGCACTTGGATGAAGATCTGCCATACGGCACTTGATATCAAGGAACTTCTCGGCACCAAGGTCAGCACCGAAACCAGCCTCTGTGATAGCGTAGTCCGCAAGCTTCAGCGCCATCTTGGTAGCAGTTACAGAGTTACATCCGTGAGCAATGTTTGCAAATGGTCCACCGTGAACGATTGCCGGAACATGCTCAAGAGTCTGAACCAGATTTGGTTTCAAAGCATCTTTTAACAGTGCTGTCATAGCTCCCTCTGCATGAAGATCACCAGCTGTTACCGGTTTCTGTTCGGATGGTTTGCCATATGTATAACCGATGATGATTCTGGAAAGTCTTTCTTTCAGGTCTTTGATATCGCTTGCAAGACAGAGAACAGCCATAATCTCAGAAGCAACAGTAATGTCATAGCCGTCTTCACGGGGCATACCGTTTGTTCTTCCGCCAAGACCGTCGATCACATTACGAAGCTGACGATCGTTCATATCCACACATCTTCTCCATGTAATCTTGCGCGGGTCAATATTCAGAGCATTGCCCTGGAAAATGTGGTTGTCGATCATTGCTGCCAGAAGATTGTTTGCAGCTCCGATTGCATGGAAATCACCTGTAAAATGAAGGTTGATATCTTCCATCGGAACAACCTGTGCATATCCGCCGCCTGCGGCACCACCCTTAACACCGAATACCGGTCCAAGAGATGGCTCACGAAGTGCAACCATAACGCTCTTTCCAAGTTTCTGCATTCCATCAGCAAGTCCTACAGTTGTAGTTGTTTTTCCCTCACCAGCCGGGGTCGGGTTGATTGCTGTTACAAGGATCAGTTTTCCGTCTTTCTTGTCGCTCTCTTTTAAGAGATTGTAGTCGATTTTTGCCTTATACTTTCCATACTGCTCCAGGTATTTGTCATCAATACCAGCTTTCTCTGCAATCTGGGTAATCGGCAGCATTTCGCATTCCTGTGCGATTTCAATGTCACTTTTGTATCCCATTGTAACTTACCTCCTTTTTACGTCCCTGCTATTATGATAGCTAGACGCCTCCGCTTAATTTGGTTTTATCAAAACAGGTCTGTGCCTGCTTTAATCTTTTTCTTTGGCTGCTTTCAGAAAAGCCTTCAAAGAGCCAATGATCACATCTCCCATAACCGCCATATCTTCCGCAGCAAAGGATAC